>NZ_QKRU01000110.1:0-13806 GCF_003234055.1 Pseudomonas sp. 57B-090624 | reverse complement strand
TGAACGCCGCCGGTGTGGTGGGTTTCTCGACCGGCCTATCGGGCCGACCTGGTCCCCAGGTGGCCGAGCTGCATGATCGGTGGGTGCTGAGCATCGACGGTGAAACCATCGACCAGGCACAAAGCACGCTCCCCGGCCTCTCGCTGGGCCTGGGCGGTGGCTATGGCCCAGGCGGCGACAACCTGTCGATAGATGAGCAAGGGCGCTTTGGCGAGGGCAACCCGGAAAAGTGGCTGGTGAGCGCGGCCCGCCGCGTCTTCACCCTGCCTATGCGTTCTCCGACCAAAACTTACAGCTGGCAGTGCTGGGCGCACTGGTGGAGCAACCACTTGGTGTGCCTGCTAGAGGCGTTCCGCGTGGTTGGCAGCCAGCGGCAGCGTGACCGTTACGGCTACACCGCCTATCCCGGTGGCGTCGACTTGGTGCGGCGGGATCGCCCCTATCCCGTCACCGGCCGGCCCGAACCCCTGTACGGAGCCATTGACCCGTTCACTGGGCAATACGTCCTGGGCGAGCCCAATTCAGTCGTCTACATCTAGGAGTTATTTCAAGTGCAACCACTGTTCATCAACAATTGGACGACCGAGCTTTTGGCAGCGCTGAGCGCCGAGGCCGAGGCCATGACCATCGACGCCGGCAAAGCGGCTGCCCTTGGCAGCCTGGCCGGCGGCTACTACGTGCTGACGCTTTCGAGCGAAGACGCCAGCGACGACGACAGCGGCGAGATCGTCAAGGCTGTGGCAGTTTCCGGTGGCTCCATCACGCTGCAACGCGGCCAGGAAGGCACCGAGGCCAGGGCCTGGCCGGCAGGAACGCGCGTAAGCGCCTATTGGACTGCCGGCGTTGGCCGGGCCTTGCTTGAGGCCGCCAATGCGGGCGGCGGGTCGTCCGGCGCGTACAGCGTGACCGCCCTTTGGGGTGGAAGCGAGGCCACTGCGGGCGGCGAGCTGGTAGGCCTCTATCCGGTAGGTGGCGACTCCAACACCCCTGGGCAGACTGACCGCTATGCGTACCTCCTGGAGGAGGACATCGGCAGCAGCCTGGGCCTGTTGCCTGGCTACCTGGTCGGAAGGGTGCTGGCTGCCGGCGTCGCCAGCGGTGAACCTGTCCAGGTTCTGGTGGGCGGAACCTGCACCCTAGCGGACCTGAAAGCAGACACCGCCGCGTTGCCGGCCGGGACGCTGGACGATTGGGTCGGTGCCCCGGTTTGTGTGCTGGGCGGCGGGCAATCGTTCGCGGTCACCGTGGGAGGGGCGTACCTCAACGGGCGCGGCCCGGAAGGTGAGGCACCCGCCACGGCCGAGGACCTGCACGTCGCCACCATCCTGGTGGTCGGCTACCTGACATCAGGGCTGAGTCAGGGCACCGTCACCCTGCACCCGCAGCCGATCCTAATCGACCTGGCCGGCGGCGGCGAGAGTGGCGGCAGTAGCAACATCACCGCCGCCGACCTGTTGCGCCCTGGTGGCGCGGCCTTCCAGTTGGCCGGCAGTTTGGCGGCGCCGTTTGCCCTGCGCGCGATCACCCAATCGCTACCCGAGCCGCCCACCCGTGAGGCGCGCTTTGTCCTGGAGCGCACCGCCAGTGGCTACGCCTGGCGTGACTCAGCCGACCCGCTGGCGACGCCCTGGGTGGATGCCATGAGGGCCACGAGCCGAACGGTGGTGCCGAACGTGTGGGGCAACTGGGCAGGGGCCTGGCATGAAATGGAGTGCGGTTATGCGAGCGGCTCGTTTGCCATCAGCGAGCAGGTAGTCCAGCAGCACCATTACCTGAGCGACACCACGGCGGGCACTCTGGTCATCCAACTGCCGGCAGGGTTCAACGACACCGTCCGCAATGCCTACAGCGCCAACGGGATCGACCAGCTGGGCGGCGACCCCGACCTGTTCGTCGAGGTGACAGTCGCGGCGGGTAACGCCAGGACCTGGCGTTTCGAGGCTGGTGCCGGCGCCACGCTATACCCGGCCGGTGCTGTCGAGCTGAGCGCCCCTGGCCATCATGCTCGGTTCCGCTGCGACCCGCGGACGGGTGTCTGGTACGCCAGCGGGAACTGGAGCTAGTAAGCTCCCATCGTGATGACTGCCCGGCCAGTCATCGGCCCTGTTGAGCTATTCTTCCAGGCCCGCATCATACCTACGCTACAAGGTGCCTTTTTTGAGGGTGACACATGCTTGAGGGTGAGATTTACCAAGGCCTTGCTTTTGTGAGCTTCGAAGAGCCTGGGGGGCAGTCGTCGGTTGAGCTGATCCCTATTTCGCTTGTGCATCTTGGGGACTCACTCTATGAGCTTCACTCGGACCGACAACAGCCCACTCGCCGAGTCGTCGTCACTCCAATGGACCGACTATCAATACAGGGTCAAGTAGTCTCGCAGGTGGCTGGGGTTACCACGTTCAGGCGATCTGGCAAGTGATCAGCCAGAAGTGCCAAATCATTTGCGATTTGCCACGTTTTCTTTAGTGCCAAATGGCTCGCTTCGAAGTGCCAAAATCGCCGCGCGCTTACATGATGTGCGCACCTACCCAACGTGCACGCATCGATCAGGCCGGCGCGCCCTGGTCATGCTCGCGGCTGGCCTGTTCCAGGCATTCGCGGAACAGGCGGGCGGCGGGGCCGAGGTCGCGGTTGGCGGCGTGGAAGTAGCCGATGTCGCCGAACTGCAGCGGGGCGCCCAGGTCGAGGGCGCGCAGCATGCCGGCATCGGCGAACTGGCGGGTGGCTTCAAAGGGCATCAGGGCGACGGTCTGCTGGTCCTGCATGAGGCTGATGTTGGTGAGGATCGACAGGGATTCGACCACGTTGGCCGGGGTGCCCAGGTCGGCCTCGGCGAACAGGCGGTCGGCGGTACGGCGCAGCAGCGAGTCGCGGGTCGGCAGCACCCAGGGGTAGCCGTGCAGCTCCGCCAGGCTCACCGGCGAGCGCCCCTGCAGCGGGTGCTGGGCGCCGGCCACCACGCACAGGGCCTCGCCATAGAGCACTTCGACTTCCAGCATCGGCGACTCGTTGCGCCAGCCCCAGTCGTCCGGCACGCGGCCCACCACCAGGTCCACCTCGCCCACGGCCAGGGCCGGGAACAGCTGGTCCATCTGCCCCACCCGCAGGGACACCAGCACGCTGGGCGCGCGTTGCTTGAGCAGTTGCATGGCGCGCGGCAGCAGCGAGCTGGAGGCGGAGATCAGGGTGCCGACCATGACATGGCCGGAGGTACCTTCCTGGAAGGCGTTGACCTCGTCGGTGAGCGAGCGCAATTCGGCCAGCAGCGACTTGGCCCGGCGCACCACCAGCTCGCCCAGCTCGGTGGCGGTGACCCCGCGGTTGCCACGGATCAGCAGCGGGGCGTCGAAGTAGGATTCCAGCTCGTGGATGATCTTGGTCACCGCCGGCTGGGTCAGGTTCAGGGCCTGGGCCGCGCGCAGCAGCGAGCCGCTTTGCAGCACCTGGTCGAACACCACCAGTTGGTAGAACTTGAGCTTCCGCGCCACGGACATGGGGGTGAATTTCATGCGGTGCCTCGACGGGTCAAAGGGCGGTGGGGTGCGCAAAGCACCGCATGGTAATCAAAAGCGGGGACGAGCGGGGGATGTGGATGGTGGTGCCTGCTGGAGAGTTTTTGAGTCCAGCGGGTTGCCGAGTTTTGATGGTGGTTGTGCCGTAGGGTGTGCCGTGCGCACCGCCGCACGGTGCGTCCGGCGAGCTCCAGGTGCGCGCAGCACACCCTACGTTCGAGGTGAGCGGCGGCTGCATGCGCACAGGCCCGGTTGTGCCCGTTGGCTATGGCCTCAGGGCTGCATCTCGCGCAGGGCGTCGCGGCTGAGGCTGATCCATTCGCCGTGCAGGTTGCGGTAGTGCCTGGGGGAACGGCGGGCGTAGTGCTGGATCTGTTCCAGCAGCTCGCGGGCTTCGCGCTGGCGGCCCAGCTGGCGGAGCATCAGGGCGTAGCGGTAGTTGGCTTCGGGGCCGGTGTAGTAGCCCGAGAGGGCGCGGTATTCCTCTTCCGCTTTGCTGGTATCGCCGAGGCTTTCCAGGGCGCGGGCGTAGAGCAGGTGGCCGTCGGCGGAGCGGTAGTCGGGGTTGTGCTGGATCAGCCGGTCGAGGGTGTCGCGGCAGCCTTGTGCGTCGCCCTTGGCGAACTGCGCCTGGGCGAGGCCGAGGAGGATGTCCGGCGCGTGCGCATGGATGCCGCGCAGGGCGGCCTGGTAGTGGCTGGCGGCTTCGTCGGCCCGGCCCAGGCGCAGCAGCTCTTCGGCCAGCTGCACACGGGTTTCGCGGGTGTCGCGCAGGTCCAGCTCGTCACGCAGGGCGCGCAGGTGGCGCTCGGGGTCGAGGGTGTCGTGCAGGCGGTTGACGGTGCGCCGGCCGGTGCGGCTGCCGAGCAGGTCGGGGAGCATGATGCCGAGGAAGTAGATCAGGCAGCCGAGGCCCGGCAGCGCGATGATCAGGTACAGCCAGTAGCGTTCCTGCCCGCTGCGGACGACGTGAAGGCCGCAGGTGACCTGGCAGGCGATGACGAGCAGGGCGAGCAGTGGCATGGCGGTTTCCAGTCCCTTGGAGAGTCGATGGGCGCCGCCCGGAAAGGGCGGGCGCCTATGAAATCACGCCGCCATGCGCTTGTCAGGTGGCCGGCTGTGGAGCCGGTCACGTTGTGATGG
Source organism: Pseudomonas sp. 57B-090624 (assembly GCF_003234055.1). Taxonomy (NCBI): domain Bacteria; kingdom Pseudomonadati; phylum Pseudomonadota; class Gammaproteobacteria; order Pseudomonadales; family Pseudomonadaceae; genus Pseudomonas; species Pseudomonas sp. 57B-090624. The sequence goes on along the minus strand of NZ_QKRU01000110.1, from coordinate 9,154 downwards.
TGCTTACCAGTCGTAGCTGAGGTTGGACACCAGGGTGCGGCCCTGGCCGTAGTAGCAGTCCCAGATGCTGCGGCAGCTGGCGACGTAGGTCTTGTCGGTGAGGTTCTCGACGTTCACCGCCAGCTTCACGCCCTTGAGGCGCAGTACCGAGTGCTCGAAGTCATAGGTCACGGCCGCGTCGTAGACGGTGTAGGACGGGATCTGGAACGAGCCTTCGTAGTCATCGCCGTAGCTGCCGCGCACGTAGCGGGCACCGAACCCGGCGCCGAGGCCGGAGAGCGGGCCGTCGCCGATGTAGCGGTAGTCGGCCCAGAGCGAGGCGGTGAGCGGCGGGCTGCTGGCCGGGTGGCGGCCTTTGCGGCCGTCGTTGTCCTTGCTGTATTCGATGTCGTTGCGCGAGACCGAGGCCAGCAGGTTGAGGTTCTCGGTCAGCGCGGCCTTGCCTTCCAGCTCCACGCCCTGGGAGCGGATGGCGCCGGTCTGGGCGTTGAAGCCGGGGTTGGCGAGGTCGGTGGTGAGGATGTTTTCCTGCTCCAGTTCGTAGACCGAGAGCTGGATGAAGCTTTCCTGGCCACTGGGCTGGTACTTCAGGCCGGTTTCGTACTGCTTGCCGGTGGAGGGCTCGAAGGGCTGGCTGGCGGCGTTGGTGCCGGTCTGCGGGAGGAAGGATTCGGAGTAGCTGATGTAGGGCGCCAGGCCGTTGTCGAAGACGTAGGTGAGGCCGGCGCGGCCGGTGAAGGCTTCGTCCTTGACGTTGCTGTGGGTGCCCTGGATCGGCGCGCGGTTGTCGGTTTCGGCCCAGTCGTAGCGCCCGCCGAGGGTGAGGATCCACTGGTCGAGCTTGATCTGGTCCTGCAGGTAGAGGCCGGTCTGGGTGACGGTGTTGTCCCACTTGTAGCGGTTGCCGAAGCGCAGCGCCTGGCCGTAGACCGGGTCGAACAGGTCGATGATCGGCGGGTTGTAGTCGTACTGGCCGTCGAACTTCGAGTTGAAGTGGTAGTAGTCCAGGCCGATGAGCAGGGTGTGGCGGGCCTCGCCGGTGTCGAACTGCGCCTGGGCGATGTTATCCACGCCGAACACGCTGTTCTTCTGCGCCCAGTCGACGCCGTAGCGGGTCTGGTAGCGCTTGTCGTTGGCACCGGTGACCGGGTTGGCGACGAAGCGGTAGCCGTGCAGCGGCGCGGTGTAGTGGTCGTCGACATAGGCGTAGCGGGCGTTCTGCCTGAACGTCCAGACGTCGTCGAGGCGGTGGCTCAGCTCGTAGCCCAGGGCGTTCTGCTTGCGGTTGTAGTCGTTGACGCCGGGCTCGCCGAGAAAGCGGTCACGGGAGATATGGCCGTTGGGGTTGGCGAACACCGTGCCTTCACTGGGCAGGCCCTGGGCCTCGGGCACGCCGTCGTCCTTCTGCCATTGGGCGTAGAGCGTGAGGCTGGTGTCGTCGCTGGCCAGCCAGGTGAGGCTCGGGGCGATGAACAGGCGCTGCTGCTCGACGTAGTCGATTTCCGCGTTGCTGTCGCTGGCCAGGCCGGTGAGGCGATAGAGGAACTGGCCCTGGTCGTCCAGCGGGCCGCCGAGGTCGAAGGCGCCGCTCTTGCGGTCGTAGCTGCCGGTGCCGAGCTGGATCTGGTGCAGCGGCTCGGCGGTGGGGCGCTTGCTGACCATGTTGACCATGCCGCCGGGCTGGTTCTGGCCGTAGAGCACGGAGGAAGGGCCCTTCATCACTTCGATGCGTTCCAGCGAGTAGGGCTCGATCTGCAGGGCGCCGCCGGTGCTGCCGCCGCCATAGGGCAGGTGCAGGCCGTCGAGGTAGAGCGGGGTCGGCAAGTAGCCGCGCGAGGTGGGCTCGTCGAAGATCTTCACCCGGTCGGAGAAGCCGCCACCGGTCATGCCGGCGGTGTAGCGCAGCGCCTCGGTGATGCTCTGCGCGCCGCGCGCCTTGATCTCGTCGGCGGTGATCACGTTGAAGGTCTGGGGGATTTCCAGCAGCGGCGTATCGGTCTTGGTGCCGGTGCCGCTGCGGGTGGCCACGTAGCCCTGCACCGGGCCCCAGGCGTTTTCCTGGTAGCTGCTGCCCTGGATGCGCGTGGCGTCCAGTTGCAGGCCGTCGCCTTCGCTGCGCGGTTGCAACTGGTAGCGGCGTTCACCGGTGGGCAGGGCCTGCAGGCCGCTGGCGCCGAGGAGGATGCCCAGCGCCTGGTCCACGCTGTAGCGCCCCTGCAGGGCCGGGCTCTGCTTGCCGGCGGTGAGGGCGCCGTCGGCGGCCAGGTAGATGCCGGCCTGCACGGCGAAGCGGTTGAGCTGGTCGGCCAGGGGGCCGGCGGGGATGTCGAACTGTTGCTCCTGCATCTGCTCGGCGGCGGATACCAGCGTGCCGTGGAGGGCGGCGACAGTGCCGAGGGCGAGCGGGATGGCCAGCGCGAGGGGGCGCAGGGGGAAGCGTGAGGGGCGCGGTGACATGTTTTTTCCTTGTCGTTCGAGGGGCAGAAAGCCGTTGTCACCCGCTAATTCGGATGAGAAGGAAAAACCGGAAACGCGAATGCGAAATTTTTTCGAACAGTGCGATCAGCGCGCTTCCACGGTGTGCCACCAGGGCAGGGTGCGGTGCACGCGGATGGGCAGGACGTCTTCCAGCATCGCCAGTGCCTGGTCGCCGTCATGCAGGGGGAAGGCGCCGCTCACCCGCAGGTTGGCGACCTGTGGCGCCACGCCGAGGTGGCCGTGGCGGTGGGCGGCCAGCTCTTCGACGAAGGCCGAGAGCGGCATGTCGCTGGCCAGCAGCATGCCCTGGCTCCAGCTCTGCCGGCCCTGGCTGGCGGGCTGCAGGGCGCCGATGGCCTGGTCGTCGAAGCCCAGTTGCTCGCCGGCCTGGGCGATGCGCACCTGGCCGGCGGTGTTGCGTACTTCCACCGCGCCTTCGAAGACGTTGAGCCGGGTGCGCCCCTGCTGTTGCTGCACGCTGAAGCGCGTGCCCAGCGCGCGCAGGCGGCCTTCGGCGGTGGTGATGACGAAGGGGCGGCTGTCGTGGTGGGTGTCGATCAGCACCTCGCCGGCCACCAGGTGCAACAGGCGCAGGTCGGCTTGCAGGTCGACGTCCAGGGCGCTGGCGCTGTTCAGCCAGACGTGGCTGCCGTCGCCCAGGGTGAGTTCGCGCACCTCGCCCGTGGCGCTGCGGTAGTCGGCGCGCCAGCCCGCCACCAGGCCCGGCAGCGGCATGTTGCGCCAGCCGGCCCAGCCGAGCAGGGTGCCGCCGGAGAGCACGGCCAGGGTGCGCAGCACCTGGCGCCGGGAGTGCTGGGCACGACGGGCGCCCTTGAGCGTTTGCAGGGCCACCTCGCCATCGCCTTGCAAGGGGGCGAAGCGCTGGCTGATGCGTTCGACGTAGAGCCAGGCCTGGCGGTGCATCTCGCTTTGCCCGTGCCAGTGCAGCCAGGCGGCGCGGGTGCTGTCGTCGGCGGCTTCGGCGCTGAGTTCGGCGTACCAGTGCGCGGCCTGCTGGAGGATGGCGTGGTCGGGCTTGAGCGGGGTCATGTGCGCAGTGCCTCGTCCAGTTCGGCTTCCAGCAGCAGGCACTTGAACATGGCCTGGGCCATGTAGCTGGTGACGGTCCGTTCGGACACCCCGAGCCGCTCGGCGATGGCGCGGTAGCCCAGGCCCTGGACCTGGGCCAGGAGGAAGGCCTCGGCGACCTTGGGCGGCAGGCTGGCGAGCATCGCGTGCACCTGCTGCAGCGCTTCCAGGACCATGGCGCGGTGTTCCTCGGAGGGTGTCACCGCCTCGGGCTGGCCGGCCAGCACCTCGGCCCAGGCGCGCTCCACCTGCTGGCGCCGCCAGAAATCCACGCACACATGGCGGGACATGGCGCTGAGGTAGGCGCGGACGTGGGTATCGCTGTCGAACTGGCGCGGCCTGCTCAGCAGGCGCAGGAACACGTCGTGGGCGAGGTCGGCGGCATCGCTGGCGTTGCCCAGCTTGCGTTGCAGCCAGGCGCGTATCCAGCCGTGGTGCTCGACGTAGTAGTGCTGCACCTGGCGTTGGTAGGACTTGTCGAGGGTCGACATCGGGTGGCTTCCGGCAGGGCAGGCGGCTTGAATGCAGATGAGAAGGATTCGCATATTATGCGCAGTCGCCCGTGCTGGCAAACCGCACCGTGGTCGACCTGCTAGCGCGGGTGAACGCGGGCATTGCCAGCGGGAACGCGGATCAACAATAATGCGACTTATTCTTATTTGAATCCTGGGTCTTTCCCCGTGTCCACCTCTCCGGATCTCAATGCTTCCCTGGCGACGCTCTACAGCGAGAACCACCGCTGGCTGCGCGCCTGGCTCTATCGCCAGCTGCGCTGCCCGCAGGATGCCGCCGACCTGACCCAGGACACCTTCATGCGGGCCATGGCCTCGCGCCAGCTGGGGCAGCTGGAGGAGCCGCGCGCCTTCCTCAACACCCTGGCCCGGCGCCTGCTGTGCAGCTTCTGGCGGCGGCGCAAGGTGGAGCGTGCGTACCTGGAGGCCCTCGCGGAGCTGCCCGAGCGGTTCGCGCCTTCCGAAGAGGACATCGCCCTGGTGAGCGAGGCCATCGACGCCATCGACCGGCTGCTCGACGGCTTGCCGCAGCGGGTGCGCCGCGCCTTCCTGCTCAACCGTCTCGACGGCTTGCCGCAGCAGGCGATCGCCGACCTCCTGGGGGTGTCCCTGGCCACGGTCGAACGCGACCTGCGCCGTGCCTTCGTGCATTGCCTCTGCGCCCATCCGGAGCTGCCATGAGCCACGCCGAACTCGACCCGCACACCCGCACCGCCATCGACTGGATGCTGCGCCTGGACCCGGGCCGGGTGACCAACCACGACCGCCAGGACTTCAAGCGCTGGCTGGCCGACGACCCGGCCCACCTGCTCGCCTGGCAACGGGTCAGCGGCCTGCTGCAGCAGCCGCTGGCCGACCTGCAGGGCGCCGAAGTACGCAGCCCGGGCCAGCTGCGGGCCGCCAGCCGGGCACTCTCCGCCCCTGACTCGCCGCAGCGCCGCAAGCTGCTGCGCGGCGGCCTGGCCCTGCTGGTGCTGGGCGCCGGCAGCGGTGCGCTGGTCAACCGCGTGACCTCGTTGACGGGCCTCAGCGCCGATGTGCACACCGCCACCGGCGAGCGCCGCACGCTGCAACTGGCTGACGGCAGCCGCCTGGTCCTCAATGCCCGCAGCTCGGTGGATATCCGCTTCGATGGCGCGCGCCGGCTGCTGCGCCTGCGTGAGGGCGAGGTGCTGGTGACGGTCGCCGCCGATGCCGCGCGGCCCTTCGTCATCGCCACCGCCCAGGGCGAAGTACGGGCGCTGGGCACGCGCTTCCTGGTGCGCCAGGAGGCGTCGCGCAGCCTGGTCTGCGTGCAGGAGCACAGCGTGCGCATCGACTGCCTCGACGGGCGCCAGGGCGAGCTGGGCGAAGGCCAGGCGGCCTGGTTCGGCGCCTCGGGCATCCAGCCGGCCCCTGCCAGCCTGCTGACCCGTGCGGCCTGGGTGGACGGGCGCGTGGAAGTCGATGACGAGCCCCTGGGGCACCTGGTCGAGGCCCTGCGCCCCTACCATCGCGGCCTGCTGCGCATCAGCCCGGAGGCGGCGCAGGTGCGGGTGTTCGGTGTGTTCCCGCTGGACGACAGCGGCGCCGCCCTGCAATCGCTGGCCGAGACCATGCCGGTGCGGGTGCGCCGCTACGGCCCCTGGCTGACCCTGATCGACCGCGCCTGATCGCGCATGGAGTGGCTCCGTGCGCAGGGTGGATGGCGCTCTTTTCATCCACCCGCGGTGTTGCCTGCGTGCACGAAAGGGTGGACGGGTGAAGCGTCGTCCACCCTAGGGCTGGCGTGCGCGGAGTTGGCCGGTGTGTGGGGTGGGGTTTTTTCATCCACCAAAGGGCGCCAAAGACGGGCGTGGAAGCGCGCCATCGAACACATGCAAAAAATTCGCAAGAACGATGAGGGGTTTATGCGCCTCGTTGGACATGGATAGGGCAAACCCGACACACGGAACAAGGAGCCCTTCATGTCGTCCCCCCTTCTGCGCCCTGGCCTGCTGGCCCTGGCGATCGCCTTCGCCAGCGCCGGCCAGCCACTCGTGGCCCTGGCCGAATCCGGCAGCAGCCAGGTTGCCGTGCGCAGCTATGACATCCCCGCCGGCCCGCTGGGCGAGACCCTGGCGCGCATCTCCCGCGAGAGCGGCCGCACCCTCTCCGCCGACCCGTCGTTGATTCAGGGCAAGCAGGCGCCGGCGGTGCGCGGGCAGTTCACCGCGGAGCAGGCGGTGCAGCAGGCGTTGGCGGGGAGTGGGTTGTCGCTGGTGGTCACCGCCGGCGGCACGCTGTCATTGATCCCGGCGCCAGCGGAAGGCGCCCTGGAGCTGGGGGCGACGACCATCTCCTCCTCGCTGCTGGGCGATACCACCGAGGGCACGGGCTCCTACACCACCGGTTCGACCCGTACCGCGACCAAGCTGCCGCTGTCCCTGCGCGAGACGCCGCAGTCGGTCAGCGTGATCACCAGCCAGCGCATCCGCGACCAGAAGATGGTCAGCCTGGAAGACGTCCTCACCCAGGCCCCGGGCGTGCTCTACAAGAAGAAGAGCAACTCCTCGGACGAGGAGGTGGGCATCTTTTCCCGTGGCATGAAGATCGAGAACTTCCAGGTCGACGGCATCCCGACGGTGTTCGAGCCCTCGATGAGCAGTCAGTCCAACGACATGGCGGTGTATGACCGGGTCGAGATCGTGCGCGGCGCCACCGGGCTGCTCAGCGGCATCGGCCAGCCGTCCGCCACCATCAACATGGTGCGCAAGCGCCCGACCCGCGAGTTCGCGGCCTCGATCCAGGGCAGCGCCGGCTCCTGGGACAACTACCGCTCCGAGGTCGATGTTTCCGGCCCGATGAACGAGCAAGGCACCCTGCGCGGCCGCCTGGTGGGCGCCTACCAGACAGCCAACTCCTTCACCGATCGCCTCAGCACCGAGCGGCGGGTGGCCTATGGCGTGATCGAGGCTGACCTCGGCGAGCGCGATACCGTCAGCTTCGGCATCGACTACCAGGTGCGCAACTGCGATGCCTGCGGCTATTTCGGCTTCCCGGCGTTCTACAGCAATGGCCAGCGCACCGACTTCAAGCGCTCCTTCAACTCGGCCGCCGACTGGAGCCACGCCGATCGCCAGCGCACCTCGATCTTCGGCACCTACGAGCACCGCTTCGACAACGAGTGGATGGCCAAGGTCGCCGTCACCAACGTGCGTGACGACAACGACGTCGAGTACGGCTGGTTCAGCAGCAATGGCTACCCCAATCAGCAGACCGGTGCGGGCACCAGCCTGTATTTCGCCAAGTGGCCGAGCAAGCCCGAGCAGAATTCGGTGGACGCCTACGCATCCGGCCCCTTCAGCCTGTTCGGCCGCGAGCACGAGCTGGTGGTCGGTGCCAGCGCCATGCGCTACCGCAGCAACACCGGTGCCTACCCGCTGTGGGTGGATCGCAGCGGCAGCGGCTGGAACCCGGCCATTCCCGACGTCTACCAATGGCGCGGCGACATCTCCAAGCCGCCGTTCAACCGCATTGGCGACCTGGAGTACAGCCAGCGCCAGTACGCGGCGTACAGCACGGCCCGCTTCACGCTCACCGATGACCTGTCGCTGATCCTCGGCAGCCGCCTGAGCTACTTCAAGGTCGACCAGAGCTCCGCCTACTACGGCTACGACCCGACCTCCCTGAAGAAGCGCGAGCACGGCGAGCTCACGCCATACGCCGGCATCGTCTACGACCTGGACGACAACCACTCGGTCTATGCCAGCTACACCAGCATCTACAAGCCGCAATCGAGCCGGACCCTCGAAGGCACCTTCATGGACCCCACCGAAGGCGAGAGCTACGAGGTCGGGGCCAAGGGCGAGTACTACGACGGCCGGCTCAACCTCAGCGCCGCGCTGTTCGAGTCCAAGCTGAGCAACTATGCGGTCGGCACCGGGCTGTACGACGCCTTCGACAACGAGCTGGTGGCGCCCGCGAACATCAGGATCAAGGGGCTGGAGCTGGAAGTCGCCGGCGAGCTGCTGCCGGGCTGGCAGGTGCAGGCGGCCTACAGCCACGTGAACACCTACTACCCGCAGGGCGTGGACGTGAACGTCGGTTTCCCCCGGAACAACGTCAAGCTCTTCACCACCTACGACCTGACCGGGGACCTGAACCGCCTCACCCTCGGCGGCGGCGTGCGCTTGGAAAGCGCGACCCGCTACGGCAATACCCAGGTGATCCCCGGCACCACCCTGCAAGCCAAGCAGGGCAGCTACGCCCTGGTGGACCTGCTGGCGCGCTACCGCTTCGACGAGCACTTCACCGGCACGCTCAACGTCGGCAACCTGTTCGACAAGGCGTACTACGCGAGCACCAGCGTCTACAGCGACCTCTACGGCGAGCCGCGCAGCCTGACCGCTTCATTGCGCTGGGAGTATTGATCGCAGCCGACCAGGCCCGGGGCTTAAGCGCGGGCTACGGCGTGACGCTGTGCGTGGGTGGAGGTCGTTCTTTGCCTCCACCAGCGGTGCCGCCCGTGAGTTCGCAGGGTGGACGGGTGGAGCGTCGTCCACCCTACGGCTGGCGCGCACGGAGTTGGGCCATGGGTCGGGTGGATGGCGCTCTTTTCATCCACCAGCGGTGTTACCTGTGAGCACGCAGGGTGGACGGGTGAAGCATCGTCCACCCTACGGTTGCGTGCACGGAGTTGGCTCGTGGGTAGGGTGGATGACGCTTTTTTCATCCACCAGCGCTGCCGCCGGCACGCACCGGGTCGGCCTGTGTGTAGGGTGGGCCGGGCGTCGCTCCGTTTCAGCCCGCCGATTGTCGATTGCGCGCCCTCAGAGCCCCTTGATCTGCTTGTAGTCCAGCTCGGCGGTATGGCCGGCGCCGAGGTCGAGCAGCACGTAGAACTCGCCGTCCGGGCGGGGGAAGGTGAAGCGCGAGTCCGCGCCGAGCTTGCCGGCAACCAGTACCTTTTCGTCGTAGCCGATCACGTCCAGGGTCACGCCCGGGGCGGCGCTGCCGTTGGAGAGGCCGCCGGTGCAGCGGATCTGCCCTTCGGCGATGGCTTCGCACTCGACGAAGGCGTTGTGGGCGAAGGCGGCGGGGGTGGCGAGCAGCAG
>NZ_QKRU01000109.1:0-14337 GCF_003234055.1 Pseudomonas sp. 57B-090624 | reverse complement strand
TCTCCGGCCGGGCCATCATCAGGTAGGCCTTGAGCGGCTCGTAGGCCTCCCGGGCCCGGGTGGCGCGCTCGGCGCTGCCCGGCGCCAGGCCGAGCAGCCCGCGCAGCTGGCGCTCGAGGCCGGCCGCTGCCGGGTCGCGGACCAGCCGGTTGTTGGCCGCCTCGTAGCGGGGCCAGAGCGCGGCGAGCAGGCCGTCGTTCTGGCTCAGGCCGAAGCGCTGGTACCAGGGCACGCCGTGCCTGGCGCGTTGGTCGAGGCGGTCGAGCTCATGGACCAGCGCGTTGAGGGCAAGCAGTTGCTCGTCGCCTTCCCGGGGCTGGTCCAGGGTGGCCAGGACGGCCTGCATCTCGGCGATCTGGACACGGTTGCCAGCGAAGGAGAGCAGCGTGCCCAGCCCCCAGAAGGCGACGAGGCCGAGCGCGACGGCGGTCGCGGTGCGCCACCAGGGCCACCCGTAGGGCCGGCCGCCGTGCCGGTCCGCCAGCACGCCTCGCCAGGCCGGGGGCGGCAGCCAATGATGCACCGCAGTGCCCCCGGCGCCCGGCATCGCGAGGCTGAACCAGAGCCCGCGCGGCATCACCCCGTGGCTGCGCTGCAAGTGCTCCCAGGTCCGTCGCCAGCGGTTGATGCCTTCGTCCCGCAGGCCCTGGGCGAGACGCAGGAGAAAGTCATGGCGGTTGTCGGCCTGCATCCGGGCGAGCCCTTGCTCACGCAGCGGCTCGAGCAACTGCCCCAGACGGCCTTCCAGCTGCGCCGGCCCGGCGCGAGGCGCCAGCGTGCAGCCCACCGCGGCCTCGGTGGCCGGTTGCTCCCACTCGCTGCGGCCGACCTCCCAGAGGTGCACCGGCGCCTGCCAGCGCAGCCGCCTGGCGATATCCCGCAACTGGCGCTGGTAGCGGGCCAGGTAGTCCGCATCGGCACCTTGCTGCGCGCTGAGCGCCCAGACGATGCCATCCACGGGCCGACGCGGACGGAGCCGGCGCCACCGTTCGAGACGCGCATCGCCAGCGGCCTCCTCGGCCGCACCGCCCCAGAGCAGGACGACACCCTCGCCTTCCAGCCATTGCGCACCGGCCAGGCCGGGAGCGATGGCCGTGACTTCGTCCGGCTCGCCGATCACCAGAAGCAGGCGGGCGCGGCGGTGCCAGAACGGCCCGTATAGCGCACTCATATGGGAGGGCAGCTTCACGCCCCGAGAGGATGACGGGAGCTTCCCATCAGGGCTCGGCAACACCCCTGAAGCCAGGCTCTGATCCCGATGTTGCCGCCCTTCGAGGTAGGCCAGCACCCTGGGAAGCGTAAAACCGATGATCCCGATGAACATGATCGACAGGAACGCGCACAGCTTGTGCAGATCCCCCACCAGGCCAATCTTGCCGCCGAATCGCCAGATCAACACACCAACAAGCGTCGCCGCTACAACGATCAGCATTGCGACGCCAATTCGGCTCCAAGCGTTGCCATACCCCTTCATGCGCTGCCTCCTGTGGTTAGGGTGCTGATCCAGTGCTGCGACCCTTCGCGTGTGATCAGTAGCAATGGCCGCTGTCGATGCCGGGCCATATCAGCTCCCAGTGCAGCGGCCAACCAGTGGCTCATGGGCCCTGGCAGTCCACTCAGCGACTCCTGGATCCACTGGCACTCGGCTCGCAACTCGCCGCCATGCACTCGATTGAGAGAAAGGAGGGTGGCGAGCGACGCTTTCCAATGCATGCTGTCAGCCAGGATCGCCGTGGCCGATCGCGCCTGTGACTGGGTTTGGAGGAACAACGGCAACTCCTGATCAAGCTGCTGCAGCGCCAAAGGCATGGGGCGCAGCAGTCGGGCTTCTACCGTCAAATGCTCAAGGTCGGCCAAGACATCCGGACACAACAGCAACGCAGCAAGGCCGTCGGAGTATTTCTCTTCGCCGTTAACCTGAAGAACGAGGATCAGGTCGATATGGGTGCCCGGCTTTTTGAGGGACGCCTCTATCCAATCAGGGGACAGTGCGTGAGCAAAGCGAGGAACGACCGTGGCCAGCTCCGGCACCAGGCGCTCGCAGCAACCATCCCATGCACTGCGAAGCTGCTCGGACTCCTCAGGAGCCAGGTCGCTGAGAAGTGTGACCTGCACGGGGTGCTCGGCGGTAAGTCCCGCCAACATTGGCTGCACCCCTTTCAGCAACAGATCCAGCCCAACCTGGAGTCGCCCAACCTCTGCGGGCAGAGAAACGATTCGCCTGGCCGTCCCTATGCGCGGGGGGAGACTGTCCGCACCCTGGGCAAGCGCGGCGGCCGAGATCTGGTCCGGCAACACGACACAACTGGCCAGCACCGCCATATTGCGCTGAGCCCATTGGTTCCAGGCACTCCCTGCCTCTGCCGCCTCATCCGTCAGGAACTGGAATCGACCGAGCGCCCTACCGTAGCGATAAGCACGCGCGCTGAACGCCAATAACCAGAGCAGCAAAGGCAAAGCCGATAGCATCCAGGTATTGAAGGTGCCCAGTACCGGGATCTCACCAGCGGCCGCCAGCATAAAAAAAACGATACCGACAACCGCCATCAACAGCCCCGCACCAAGCCAACGAGCAGTCGAGAGCGGCTCAGGAGCAACGATGGCCTCAGGGGCGCGACGATTCCAAGCCATGGCTCACATCACCGCACAATCTGGTGCGCTGGAGATCACCTGGCAACCGCAAGCACTTCGACATCCATCCACCACCAGCGCGCGACCATTCTCGGACCAGTCCGCGCACCCCTCGACAATGGGGTTCACACCGTGGCCAGGAATGGGACAACTGACCAGATCACCGACCAGTGCCGCCAACTTGCCATGGACTCGGTAGGTGGAAGAGGCGGAAATGACTTGCCCACCATGGGTGGTCTTATCACCTAGCAAAACGAATCCTCGGGACATAAATTCTTCCTTGATCACATAAACAATTGAAACGACGAGCCCGCTAGAAAATCACACTCAGTTTCCGACGACGCATCAACACCGATCGAGCGCTAACTATCCGGCCCATGCTTGTGCAGACCCAGCCCGCCTAACCAGCACGCAATGAACTCAATAAAGAAGAGATACAGCCCGCATTGAATGCAACCACCACTCCATAGGCCCCAGGCTCATGAGTCCTTCTGACAACCAAAGCAAGGCTGCGAAACTACCGGCCATATGCAATCTTCATATATATGAACTGGGGTTTGTAAGCACCCAGCCCCTCACGTATACATTACCCATCTACCGCACCTGTAAGCTCATCAAAAAATTATAGATTTCACTGATACTTTCCTAGAAAGAAATAATTCTTAAACGGCTAACGGTCGGCTGCAATTTCTTTGAGTCTATTTATATTCGGCCTAGATCTTGCCAACTGTCTACTTCCATCCGGGTAAACTACCTCCGGAGCCCCTCCAGCTGCTTTAACGCCGATAGTCCTCACAAGCAAATCAGCATGATATCTGGGTTGAAATACAACCTTTCTCGCCGACAGTGATTTAAACGTCAAAAAACTCTGACTTCCATACAGCTCAATCACTGACCTTTCTCCATTTAGAAAAATCTTACTAAGCCAAGGAAAATAGTCCTCACTAATTAGCACATCCCCATCAACATCTCGCGCACCGTACATACTCTGCTGCTGAGGCAGATTGTTATCAAAAATCACAACAACTTCCCCACCACCAGAGAAATCAACCTTCTCACCAAACTGCTCGGTATTGCCGAAATGAATGCCAAACGTCACATTGCTCAGTTTCCACTCGCAGAAACCGCCCCCATCCTTGGCCAACTTTGCTTCATATATATCGGTCATACCCTGCCGTTGAGGTTCGACTTCGATTGCCTTGGCGCCATCGATTTTATATCGACCACCACTGCCATCGGAACGGGTGATCGGACACTTCTCCGAGCGATACATCACTCGCATCGTGTTGGCTACCAGATCCTTGGGAACTTTCACACTGACGCTGACCGTTTCGCCTACGGAGGGCGGTGAAAGATCCTGGTTCATTAATTGTGCGCAACCTGTCTGACTCACCAGCAGGTATAACGCAGCAACGACCAAGTCCACTCGTGAAAATTGGCTCATCGCTCTATCGCCGCCTTAGTTTATTAAGTTTTCTAATGTCTGACTCAGTACGAGAATCAGATCTTACAGAGCCATCCGGATAGGAAAAACGAACGTAATTCCCTTTTTTTTTGGGACATCCCTGCCCTCGTACCATCTATGGCCAACTTTGTTTCATATATATCTTGTGGCTCGACTTCAATAGCCTTGGTGCCATCAATCTCATAACGCCCGCCACTGCCATTGGAGCGGGAGACCGGACATTTCTCGGAGTGGTACCGCATTTTCCTCGCAGCCAAGTCTTGGGGAGGTTTCATACTGAAGCTAACGGCTTCACCTCCGGTTTTGTGAAAGGTCTTGATTTATTAGTTGCGTGCATCCAACTGGGCCAGACATGAGTAGCAACCCCGCTGTCATCGGGTGATTCCGGAACACACGCCCCCTACCTACTGCCCCAACCTTATTGCTTCTAGTTTTTTGAAATCCGGCCTACTGCTACCACTTGCTACGACGGAGCCATCGGTGTAAATAAATTTTGTGTAGTTTCCATCTTCTTTAACCTTAGGCCCAACTGACTTAACAAAAAATTTGTCATGCGAAACTGCTTCAAAAAAAATTTTGCTTGCATATCGAGCACGATAAGCCACAAACAGATCACCATCCGTGAACGGTCTAATCATTTTTTCGCGCCTAACTAAGAATGACTCACTTATCCAGGGATAGTAGTTTTTTTTGATAATTAAATCCTTACCCACATCTTTCACTCCATACATGGAAACTTCCTGAGGCGCATTTTCATCGAAAACCACTATCACCCCACCCCCACTGACAGATTCAGCATCCACTCCAAGCCGTTCTGAGGTTTGGTATCGCACCCCAAAAGTCACATTGCTTATCTTCCAGCGACATGCTCCCCCCCCGTCCTTATCCAAATTTGCGACATAAAAACCACTATTCCCAGATTGCTTCGGAGTTACCTCTATAGCTCTATATCCCTCCACTCTAAAAGGCTCTTCATTTACATCTAAACGAGAAGCACCACACTTCTCCGATCGATACATTACACGCATCGTATCAACCACTAAATTCTTGGATACTTTGAAAGTAATGCTTATTTTTTCACCTTCCGCGGGAGGTGAGAGCTCTCGATTCATTACTTGCGCACAACCTGTTTGGCTCACCAGCAGACATAACGCAGCAACGACCAAGTCCACTCGTGAAAACTGGCTCATCGCTCTATCGCCGCCTTAGTTCATTAAGCTTTCTAATATCTGGCTCAGAACGATAGTCAGAACTTACAGATCCATCCGGATAGAGAAAACGTATGTGATTTCCTTCTTTCTTCTCTTTTGGACCAAAAGAACGAACAACCCCCACTTTATGTAAAAACGGCTTAAAGATCACAGATTTTGCATTTTTTGCCTTATAGGTACGATACAACCCTACTCCATCGTACAGCCAAACCCATGTCTCTTCCTCTATTAAATGGTGCTCATGGACCCATACGTAGTATCCATTTTCAACCACCAAATCACCGAAAATCTTCTCAGGTCGCCGCAAAAGCGATACTTGCTGCGGTCTATTATCGTCAAATATAACTAACATCCCACCCCCACCGCCGACCTGAGCATCCTGACCGAACTTAGTAACGCTCTGATAACGAACCCCAAAAGTTACGTTACTCAGCTTCCACTCGCAGAAACCGCCACCATCCTTTGCCAACTTTGCTTCATATATATCGGTCACTCCCTGACGTTGAGGTTCGACTTCGATTGCCTTAGCACCATCAATTTCATAACGCCCGCCACTGCCATCGGAACGGGTGATCGGACACTTCTCCGAGCGGTACATCACTCGCATCGTGTTGGCTGCCAGGTCCTTGGGGACTTTCACACTGACGCTGACCGTTTCGCCTTCGGGAGGCGGTAATAGTTCTCGACTGACCATATGTGAGCAGCCTCCCGAGCTAAACAAAACAAGCAATCCAAGCACTATTAAACGGATATAAAAACATGAAATTCTCACCGTATTCGCCCCAGCCGGATCCCCTCTAATATTTTGAAATTTGGCCTACTGCTTCCATCAGCAACCGAACTGCCATCGGGATAGATGAATTTTGTATAATTTCCTGTCTTTTTTATTTTTGGCCCAACTGAATAAACAATTAACTCATTATGTACGATCGGCTCAAAAAACACTTTTTCCGCGCGCAAGGCCGTATACGTCAAGAATAAATCACCCTGAGTAAATGGCCTAACCAGCTTTCTATAGCCCCCTAAGAAAGATTCGCTCACCCAAGGGTAATAGTGGTTTCTCACCATTAGATTTCCCGAAACCTCCGCCGCACCATACATTGAAATTCTCTGTGGCAGATTTTCATCAAAAACAACAATTATCCCGCCACCACTAATGGGCTCAATATTTTTACCAAATGGCTCTGTATTCCAAAAACGCACTCCGAATGTCACGTTGCTCAATTTCCACTGACAAGTACCACCACCATTTCTGGGCAATTTTGCTTCATAAACATCGGTTATTCCTTGGCGCTGCGGTTCGACTTCGATCTCTTTGGCACCATCGATTTCATATCGACCACCATTCCCATCAGAACGAGTGATCGGGCACTTCACAGAGCGATACATAACTTTCATCGAGTCAGCAGCTAGATCTTTAGGAACTTTAAGACTGATGCTGACAGCTTCCCCTCCGCGGGGTGGTGAAAGGCCACGATTAATTACTTGGGCACAACCAGCCTGACTCACGAGTAGGCAGAGTCCGGCAACGGTATAGACCGCATGGGAAAATGGATTCATGGCGTCAGTACCTCCTCGAGCGCGATTACTTCCGGAGGCTCCGCCTGGCCGTAGGGGCGTGCTCGCATGATTTCGATGGGCAACCCCGCTGGTTGGTCGCAGCAGAAGCGCTGCAGCGCCTCCTTTCCGCCGTCCATTTCAGTGGTCATCGGCAAGGTCATGGGCAACAACCTTTGCAGGGCAAGGAAGTGCTCGTTGCGTTGCTTTTCCGCCTCGATCACGGCCGGGTGATGCATCTGCTGTTCGAAGCGCTGGCGCTGGGCCTTGCGCTCCATGGGCCGCTCGGGATCACTGAGCTCCAGCAACTGGTTATGCAAAAAGGGCAGGTAGCCGCTGATCATCGAATGATCGAACACACTGGTTCGGCTGGTACTGCGGTCCGGATTGGTGTGCGCCGGGAAGTAACACTGCAAATTCATATAAATAACTTCTAAATTGTGGGATATAAAACTACTTTTCCCCAACCTGTTCCATTAGCCTATAAAAATTTGGACGCAAACCTCCGAAAGTATACTTTCCATCAGGGTATATTATTTTAGATCTGGATTTTTTCTCATCTCCTTGAGCTCCAACAGTACGGACAAGGTATTTAGAATGCACATCTGGGGCAAAAATTATTCGACTGGCCTTTGGCGCGCGATAAGAATATACGTCCTGCAGACCAAATAAATTTATTGAAACCTTTGGTTGATAAAGAAAAATCTCAACCAACCATGGGAAATAGTCTTTTTTAATCTCAAGATCACCATCGACCACTACAACCCCATCCATAGACTGTCTTTGCGGCAAATTACCGTCAAATATAACAATTACCCCCCCTCCGTGACCGTAGTGCACTCCCGCCCCAAACTGACTTGTATTTTCATAGCGAACACCAAAAGTCACATTGCTCAGTTTCCACTCGCAGCGCCCCCCTCCATCCCTAAATAATTTGGCCTCATATATGTCGGTCGTACCCTGTCGTTGAGGCTCAATTTCGATCATCTTGGCGCCAGCGATCTCGTATCGACCACCACTGCCATCAGAGCGACTAATCGGGCATTTTTCCGAGCGATACATCACTCGCATTCTGTTGGCAGCCAAGTCCTTTGGAACTTTCACACTGACGCTGACCGTTTCGCCTCCGGGGGGCGGTGAAAGATCCTGGTTCATTAATTGTGCGCACGCTGTTTGAGTGACAAATAGAACAACAGCAATCAACAAATAAAGAGACGCACATAGTTTATTTACCACAACTAAAAACCCACCAGAACACATAAAACCCAAGACATTTACCAATGAAGAAAAAACTGTTAACCATCTAACGACTGGCCGCAATTTTCTTGAGCCTATTTATATTCGGCCCAGAATTTGTAAACTGACTACTCCCATCTGGATAAATAACCTCCGCAAGCTCCCCACCACCAGAAACCTTGACACCATTGGTTTTCACCAGCAGATCGGCATGATAGATAGGCTCAAACACAACCTTACTAGCCGAATACGACCTATATGTTATAAATTTTTGCCGCCCAAGCAGTTCAATTAGTGTATTTGTCCCGCCTAGGAAAATTCTTCTGAGCCATGGAAAATAGTCCTCGCCAATTAATACATCCCCATCAATATCTCGCGCACCGTACATACTCTGTTGCTGAGGCAGATTCTTATCAAAAATTACAATAACCTCCCCACCACCAGAGAATTCAACCTTCTCACCAAACTGCTCGGTATTGCCGAAATGAATGCCAAACGTCACATTGCTCAGTTTCCACTCGCAGAAA
Organism: Pseudomonas sp. 57B-090624; assembly: GCF_003234055.1. Lineage (NCBI taxonomy): Bacteria > Pseudomonadati > Pseudomonadota > Gammaproteobacteria > Pseudomonadales > Pseudomonadaceae > Pseudomonas > Pseudomonas sp. 57B-090624. The sequence goes on along the minus strand of NZ_QKRU01000109.1, from coordinate 5,710 downwards.
CCGCCACCCTCCTTGGCCAACTTTGCTTCATATATATCGGTCATTCCCTGACGTTGAGGTACGACCTCAATAGCCTTGGCTCCATCAATCTCGTAACGCTCGCCACTGCCATCGGAACGGGTGATCGGACACTTCTCCGAGCGATACATCACTCGCATCGTGTTGGCTACCAGATCCTTGGGAACTTTCACACTGACGCTGACTGTTTCGCCTCCGGGGGGCGATGAAAGATCTTGGTTCATTAGTTGTACACAGCCGACTGGGGTTGCAATTAAGCATAGTGCGGCGCCGGCCAGATTCATTCGTGAGAACTGGCTCATCGCTTTTTCATCGCCTCAATTTCCTTAAGCTTATTAATATTTGGCTCAGTATTACCGCCAAAAACTTCAGAACCATCTGGATATATAACTCTAGTAGACCCTTTCCCCTTACCCTCTTTCCGCCCAAACGAATAAATAAGACCACTATATAGAGATGGAATAAATACTACCGACTTTGCATTTTTTGCTTTATAAGTTCGATACAAACGGCCATCATCAAACAATAAAACCCTCTTTTCCTCACGCACCAAATATTGTTCATAAATCCACACATAGTATTTATTCTCAACCATCAGATCACCGAAAGCCTCTTCGGGACGGTGTAATAGCGATACTTGCTGAGGCCTATTATCGTCAAACACCACTATAACCCCCCCCCCACCACCAACCTGAGCCCCATCACCAAACTTATCAGGGCTTCCATAGTGCACACCAAAAGTTACGTTACTCAATTTCCACTTGCATAGTCCGCCGCCGTCCCTAGCCAACTTTGCTTCATATATATCGGTCATTCCCTGACGTTGAGGTTCGACTTCAATAGCCTTAGCTCCATCAATCTCGTAACGCCCGCCACTGCCATCGGAACGGGTGATCGGACACTTCTCCGAGCGGTACATCACCCGCATTTTTCTAGCAACCAAGTCCTTGGGAACTTTCACACTGACGCTGACTGTTTCGCCTCCAGGAGGCGGCGAAAGATCCTGGTTCATTAGTTGTGCGCAACCTGCCTGACTCGCGAGTAGGCAGAGCCCGGCCACGGCATAGACCGCATGGGAAAGTGGATTCATGGTGTCAGTACCTCCTTGGGTGCGACTACTTCCGCAGGCTCCGCCTGGCCGTAGGGGCGTGCTCGCATGATTTCAATGGGCAACCCCGCTGGTTGGTCGCAGCAGAAGCGCTGCAGCGCCTCCGTTCCGCCGGCCATTTCAGTGGTCATCGGCAAGGTCATGGGCAACAACCTTTGCAGGGCAAGGAAGTGCTCGTTGCGTTGCTTTTCCGCCTCGACCACGGCCGGGTGATGCATCTGCTTTTCGAAACGCTGGCGCTGGGCCTTGCGCTCCATGGGCCGCTCGGGATCACTGAGCTCCAGCAACTGGTTATGCAAAAAGGGCAGGTAGCCGCTGATCATCGAATGATCGAACACACTGGTTCGGCTGGTACTGCGGTCCGGGTTGGTGTGCGCCGGGAAGTAGCGCTGCATGCTGGTTTTCGCCAGCGACTGCATCAGTGCCTTCTGCTCTTCACCGGCATAGCGGCTTGCGGCATCGTCCAGGCTGGGCACCAGGTAGAGAAAGGCGCGCTCGGGCAGGCGTTTGATTTCGTAACTGTAGTGGGGCGCGCCGAGGCCCTCCTTGCTGCGATACGCCGGGAAGTTCCCACCTGTGGGACGGGCCAGATAATGCTGGTCGGCCCGGTAGTGCATGGCGATCTGGCCATGGTGCCAGTAGGGGTCGCCGAAGCCGGTCAACTTGCTGATCAACAGCTGCGGCACCGACCACGTATAGCCAAGGGTGGGCCCCAGCGGACCAAAGGACTTGTACAGCCAGTTATCCAGTTCGGCCTCGGGCGGTACGCTGGTAACAGTATCGGCGTCATTCACATGGCGAAAATGAACAATGTCACTCAGGCTTTCCACGGCCTTACGAGTGAAGGCCCGGGGCATGCCATAGGTGTAGAGAACCGGCAGGCGACTTCCAAGTTCAGCTGAATGAATTAGAGCCAGAGCACCGCCGAGACTATGGCCACATATGAAAAGCACCCTATCGTCGAGTAATTGTTCAATATTTTGGAAATGATCCTCGAACAATTTTTTCGCTATCTCAAACGCGTGCAAAAAACCATGATGCACACTCCCCTCTGAAACAAGAAAAGTGCACTTATTCGTCGTCATTTTCACATCACAGTCCGTGCCATCGGTCAGACGAGGGCGGTACTGGGCATCCGTCAGCCAATCTATGAGTTCTTGGGTTCCCCGCCAGGCCACCACCAGCTGTGTCCCGTTGCTGAAGTAGAAGAGCTGGGTGTTCTGGATGATGCTCAGTGGCGTATCCGGTGCCCCCTCAGGCGCAGCAACCCCAACGGTGTCGAGCATCACCGCAGTGGTGTAGCGCTCATCGAAAGGTACATCCACCACCACCGCTGGGAACTGCTGCCCCTTGGCGTCGAGCATCTGCGGCGTACACATAAGGTCCAGGCACTGGCGGAAGAAGAACTCCTCCACAGCGCCGGGCAGCGTTTCGGGATCGACCTCGCAACCTGCCCGGCGTGCTTTCTTGCGCTGGTCCTGCACGATGGTGCTGTACGACAGGTTTGCCATCAGCCCCAGGTTGTAGCCATTGACCATGCTGTACTCGGGCTGGTGGTGCAGCACCAGCTGCCAGGCGCGGAAGGGGCAAAGCTCCAGGACATGGCGGCGATTCAGTTGCTCGGCCGGTACGGTAAAGCCGCTGAAGCCCGGGTCCGGAAAATGGAAGCCTGGCAGCTTCTGGGGATCTGGCAGAGGCGGGTCGAGTGGCGGCAGGCCATCGCACAACTGACCAAGGCGAAGGTAGTGATAGAGATTGCCCGCCGTCCGCGCCTGCCTCTCGATGGGCGACCAGCCGGGGGGAGGTGCCTCGTAACCCTGTGTCTGGAGCCCTCTCCTTTGCGGCTCAGGGCGCATCGCGCGAAGACGGCGGGTTTGCAGCGCATTGGCCAGGGGCGCGGCTGCAATCGTCAGGGTGATGGGAATGGGGTGCAGCCCATCCAGGCGGATCACTCCATTTGCATCGCTTTGGCCAGAACACTCTGGGGCGCAATGCGCTCGCGTTGCGTCATTTACTGCGCGATAGGGCATGCCCACTAATGGTTCCCCCTGCTCATCAAGCAGAACGAACTCTATCCAGTGCTTTTCCTGGGGCCCTCCTCGCACTTCCTTGACCGTGCCGAGTGTGTCCGTGCGATGCGTTCCGTTCATATCCATCCCTATGTATCAGCAGCAGGCGAGAGCCGTACATCCAAACTTTCGCGCCATCTAATTGCCCGGCGCACTGATCGCTTTTCTCAAGTCAACCCACATATGGAAACAGTAGAGCCTTATAAAGCGCCCGAATAAAAAGCTGCCCATCCTGCCAAGCACCCCTTGGCGGGACCGTTGCCTGGAGTACGCCTCGATATCAGCAACCAACTGTTTTTCATGAAACCCACCCCAGATCGGGGGCACGGGGGAAAACATATTCCCGATGCACACAGGTGCCACCCGCTCGAACAATGCAAACTCGACATCGGGTAAGGGATAGTTCCTTGCCACACGTGCTATGCATGCATAGTTGGTTTCGCTGTCTACAAACATATCGGACAAGGCAATCCACAGCGGGGCTTTATCTAATTGCCCATCTGGTGAATTCTTCGATTTCATCATCAAAATAATCCAGGGTGGATGACGCCACAAAACCACCGGCCACACCGCCGGCCAGCATGAGCGCGATCGCGCAAACGGGGGCTCCGGGGCCGCAAGCCGTTGAAACCAGAGCGCCCGCCGCCAGTGTTCCGAGGACTCCACCTCCAATCGTTCCCGCCTGCCTTATCGTTTCTTTCTTTTTGTTCTCGGCATTGGCAATCTCATACCCGGCGTAGATTATCGTTACGATAATCGCCACTTTTCCCGCGACCTTGAGTACCTTGTTCGTTGTATTGATTACAGCATCCGGTCGCGCCGCAGACTCGACGATGGTGTAGTGGACCGTGCTCTTCTGCCCGGCCGTGAGCGCTGCGAACTTCTTCCCAAATTGTTCAACGGCGTACTTATCGAGAAGATCAATAAGCTCAGGGGGAATACGCTTTCGCCGCTCCGCTATCGCCAACCCCTGAACGGAAGTCTTTGCCCTTGTTTCCGCCATGATCTTGTTCCGCATTTCATAGCAGAACTCGGCAGCCTCCTTTACGCTGATTCGGCCCGACTTGACCTCACTTTTGACCGTCTCGACCACACGCCGCATGTTCTTGTTGTAGTTCCCTCTCTGATTGGCATCACTGATTGCATCAGTAGAAAACTTGATTGCCGCCCCCTCGAGTGCTTCGAGGGCTTTTTCAAGAACCGACTCATCGGCCGGGTGATATTCTTTGTACAAGTAATAACGATAGAAAGAGTCCACGGTTCTACTCCCCAAGCGTCCGTATCATGGCTGCTGCGGCACTGGGAAGTTCTTCACTTCGGTCCAGCCCCTCAAGTTCGAGAGCGATGCAAGAGCTGCCCGTTATGGAGGTGAACCGTACTTTATTGTCAGCATCAAACCGGCCTTCCAACACCGAGCCATCGTCCATGGTCGCCTTGCACGCTATACCTTCGTAACTCATGCCCTCTGGTCCGAAGAATCCGATCCAGTCCTCCGACTGGGGGAGTTCAAGTTTCAAGTTATCCGGCGCCAGGGTATGGACAGCCATGGTTTTGCCGTCTTTGTCCGTAACGCCGCTGAATACTTCACCTGCCGAAGTTGTTATCCGGTAGCTGGTGAAGGGCATGGCCACCTGCGCGTCGTTCTTAAGCACATAGCTGGCGCTGTACCCGCCGGGTAAGGGGGTTGCCGGGGTCGTCAGGCTTGCACTGCCGAGCTTTTGGACATTCGCCACCTTGTGGTAGATGTTCCCGGGCGCACCCAGCTCTATTTCTCCGCCCTTGATACGGATGTAGGCACCCGCGCAATGCAGTACCAACTCTTCAGGGGCGGTTATCTCGACCCGCCCACCGGTGCTCTCTATCCTGAGTTCATCGCTTGCCAGCGCATGCAGGTCGCCGTCCTGGGCGTGCAGGTCGACATTGCCGTGCGCGGCCTTGAGTTGCATGCCGGCCGATTGGGCCAGGACACTGACCGACTCCTGCGCAACGGCGGTCAGGTCTCGGCCGGCACTGAAATCCAGGTTGTGCCCCGCCATCACACCCACACTCTCGCTGCCGGAAGACACGCAAACGGTGCTGGGGCTGAGGATGCCCACGCCATCGGGGGCATGCAGCAGCACTCCAGGCTTCGCCAGCCCCGTCAGCGCAGTGTTGAGGCGAGCCTGGCTGTCGAGATCGCACGGTTTCACCTGCGCGGCTAGTGCAGCGGCTTTCATCGAACGAGCCAGCGACAGGGCACTGCTGAGTTGTTCGATGGCTGCGTCCATTTCCAGAAGATCGCCCTGGGCAAGAGCCTGCTCATCGGCACTGATGTACAGCCCCTTCCCCGCCCGCATGACGCCCCAGCCGTCGGTGCGCAGCTCGAAGCCTTCGCCGCGTTTCTGCCGTTGCCCATCCACCAGGTGGCCGAGGTTGAGCTGGCTCTTGCCGCTGTGCTCGGTGCTGAGCTTGATGTGTTCCTGGCCACGGGTGTCGTCCAGGCGCAGCTTGTTGTTGGACGGGGTGCGCAGGACGT
>NZ_QKRU01000108.1:0-14508 GCF_003234055.1 Pseudomonas sp. 57B-090624 | reverse complement strand
TCCAGGAGCAGTTGCTGTCCGCCCCCGCCGCGCGCCCGGAGCTGCTCTGGCAGGCCGCCGCCGACGCCTTCCGCCAGGGCAGCGTCGCACGCCTGCGCGAGGACGACCCGCATTCGCCCTGGAGCCGCAACGACGGCTGGCGCCCCGGCCTGCCCAGCGAAACCGACCTGCATCTGGCCTGCGGCGACGAACGCCATCTGGTGCGCCTGCGCGGCACCGCGCCGAGCACCCTGCGCCTGGACGGCGAACGCCTGTGGCAGGAACAGGACGGCATCACCCGCCAGCGCCTGGCGATCCGCCGTGGCAACGCCCTCTACCTGGAATGGGACGGCGAGCTGCAACGCGTCGAGCAGGTCGACCCGGTGGCCGAGGCCCAGGCCGCCCACGCCCACCACGGAGGGCTGACGGCGCCCATGAACGGCAGTATCGTGCGCGTCCTGGTGGAAGCCGGCCAAGCCGTGGAAGCCGGCACCGCCCTGGTGGTGCTGGAGGCGATGAAGATGGAGCACAGCATCCGCGCGCCCCACGCCGGCACCGTCAAGGCGCTGTACTGCAGCGAAGGCGAACTGGTCGCCGAAGGCACCGCGCTGGTGGAACTGGAAGAAGCCTGACAGGGCACCGCTGGTGGACATGAAAAGCGATGTCCACTCTACCCATCCTACGCTCATAGCATTCCATGAGCCCGGCACTCGAACCCCATCAGGCCACGAACGCCGATGAATGAGAGAGAAGACGCGATGACGATTCCCAAGAAGGTCCGCCTGGTCGAAGTCGGCCCCCGCGATGGCCTGCAAAACGAGAAGCAACCCATCAGCGTGGCCGACAAGGTGCGCCTGGTGGACAACCTCTCCGCCGCCGGCCTCGACTACATCGAGGTGGGCAGCTTCGTCTCGCCCAAGTGGGTGCCGCAGATGGCCGGCAGTGCCGAGGTGTTCGCCGGCATCACCTACCGCCCGGGCGTCACCTACGCCGCCCTGGCACCGAACATAAAGGGCTTCGAGGCCGCCCTGGAGGCCGGGGTGAAGGAAGTGGCGGTGTTCGCCGCCGCCTCGGAGGCCTTCTCGCAGAAGAACATCAACTGCTCCATCGCCGAGAGCCTGGAGCGCTTCGTACCGCTGATGGACGCGGCGCGGGCCAACGGCATCCGCGTGCGCGGCTACATCTCCTGCGTGCTGGGCTGCCCCTACGAGGGCGAGGTGCCCGCCGAACAGGTGGCCGCCATCGCCGCCCAGCTGGACGCCATGGGCTGCTATGAAGTCTCCCTCGGCGACACCATCGGCACCGGCACCGCCGGCGCCACCCGCCACCTGTTCGAGGTGGTGGGCGCCAGGGTGCCGCGCGAGCGCCTTGCCGGGCACTTCCACGACACCTACGGCCAGGCCGTGGCCAACGTCCACGCCGGCCTTCTGGAAGGCATCGCCGTGTTCGACAGCTCCGTCGCCGGCCTCGGCGGCTGCCCCTACGCCAAGGGCGCCACCGGCAACGTCGCCACGGAAGACCTGCTCTACCTCATGAACGGCATGGGCATCGAAACCGGCATCGACATGGACCGCCTGGTGGACGCGGGCCAACACATCTGCGCCGTGCTCGGCAAGGAAAACGGCTCCCGCGTCGCCCGCGCGCTGCTGGCCAAGCGGAGCAGATAGTTCCGGTCTACTTGCCATTTTCAAAAATTAACGCTGGGGTCTCATCCACCCCACAGGCAACGATCTCTGCAACCAGGAAGGCGGAGCCAGTCCGCCACCTACCCGCTCCTGAATTTGCAGTTCAAGCGTTCGCATAGATTCCGCTCCCTATCGGCTAACCAAGGCCAAATAAATCCATCTGTTATCCCCGCTCCTTCGCGAAATTTTATTCGCCGCTTTTTGGCAATAAGAAACCGGGCCTGACGTGATCGAAAACAGCGGTCCTTTTAACGCCTATCGCTTCCCTCCTGAAAACTCCCAATATAACGATCAGACCGCTGCGTACGAATTCAGGACCCCACCCGTAAGACCATTCAAAAAACTACTGTTATAAAAAGTCTACACGCCAAGTATTTTTCCATCTCCAATCACAATCCTAAGAAAATTCGCAAGCAACACCACTACCTTTCGCCAGTCTTCATAAGCCGCCACCCGTTGAAATTCATATCCTTTTAAAAGAGCATCAAGTGGCATCACATTGATGCAGTTAAAGGAGTGAATTCTAATGTTCAAAAAAATCAGGCCTTTGAAAACCAATTCCTTCGTAACAATCAAAGCAAGCACCTCTACCAAGGGGCGCGGAGGCGGTGCAATTATGGAGGGGAAATTCTGGATCTATCGAGGAAAATGGAACTAACGCAGCCAAGAAGACCCTCTTCATGAGGGTCTTCCTTTAAAAAACGGAATGGATACCGATCAATGATATTTGAGGCGATCAAACTAATAACAAGAGAAAGCGAAAACTCTTTCAAAAGCTGGAAGATAACTAAAAACAAGTTAGCAAAAACCGTAAAAATCGCCATTTGCAATGAACATATAACGATAACCAACCCTATCGATAATCACATCATACTTCACATAGAAATCACCAAAAACCGCATAGTAATTTCAAATCAAATAATTAACATACTCACTGAAAAATCAAGGCTTTCCAGACCAGCCATCCTCCGATACTTAAACAATACCAAACAGCTTGGAGATTCAATCTGGGAAAATATTTATACCATTACACCGGGTACGTCTGGAAAAATCAGAGCCGACCTTTCAATAAGAATATCTATAGACATCCCAAAGGCAGTTCGATGCGATCCAGCCGAAACCCTTACCGAAGTAATAAGCAAGCAAACTCGCGGTCAAAATATTTCGGTTAGATTTTCTGGGGGTATAGAATCAACGGCGATTTTAGCGGCCTGCAAAGCTATAGCCGACCCCAGAAATATAGTAGCAACGACGTGGTACTCTGAAGCTGAAGGCTATAACTCCGACGTTTCAGAGTCGAGTAGGATTGCGAGAATTCTACAAATTGAGCACCTTCTGGTTCCAATTGATGAGAGCAGATTATTTACAATCCCCTCAACGATGAACCTGCCAGCTTATCCGTCTCCGGCTCTAGCTTTTTCCGGCATTCTAGAAATCTTAGATAGGCACGCCACTGAGCACTTCGGAGGTCGTGCGCCTATAGTTCTAGATGGGCATGGAGGCGATCATGCTTTCCTGGAGCATCCAGACCCCAGGTTATTGCGTAACTGTATTGGCAATAATTTCTTCAAAAAACTTAATGAATACTGCGACCTTAACGCAACCAGCTACTCAAGAGTAATAAAACGAATTCTTTTAGGTCCTGAGCCGCACAAAAATAACATTCTTATCAAGAAATATCGCAAGCAACGCCAGTTCCCTGATTTAACGAAAACCACAAACCGTCTAAGAGCGGAGATAATCCAAGAAGCGCTCGAGGAAATCTGCATAACACCATCTAGGCCAGAAGAAAAAATACTCTACCCATTTCTCCACTCGCCAATGATTGAATGCGCCTTAGCATTTGAGATATCTGAAGCATTCAATTCAAGTCTTAGCAGGATTGCCTTCAGAAAGTCCGCAGCAAAAGCGTTTGGGAATGGCCTTTTCACTAGAGATAACAAGGGCTCTGTAACCGGTTCCTTTCAAAAAGCCCTTAGCCTTCAGCGAGAAAGGCTCTTAGCCATTATAGAAAATGGCTATTGCACGAAAGAGAAATTAATTGATTTATCTAAATTCAAGAGCGCCTATAACATTTCTGCGCAAGGAGCGGAAGGGCTCAACTATGAGATGATGAAAATACTAAACCTTGAGCTATTAATATCGTATTCCTTTAATAAATTAAAGCGACTAACAAGCAATGCAATTTTCTAAATATGTGCACCATGTCGTAATCAACGACGAAATGGTAATTCTCGACGAACCAGGAGACAAGTACTGGCTGCTTAGCCACTCGGACACCCAAGCAGTTATCCATGCTGTGCAATCGAGGCTTGACACATACCCACCCGAACTTCAAGAGCTCGTACAATGTAAAATACTAACCCTTGAGAGAGGAACTACCCACATTAATATAGGCTCTCCTAGAAAGCTTGGATTAAATAATCACGAGTGGTCTCAATCCTTCAAAGCAAATTTAACCAAAGTTTCAGCTTTCTCAATCATAAAAGCCTCCCTCGCACTAACCCTCTCCTTCATCACAACAAAGACATTTGGCCTACACAAAACCCTGAACCTTATAAGGAAGATAAAAAGAAATCGCCTCAGCACATGCAAGCTTGAATTAAAAGAGCTTCAGCAAATATCTTCCAGCATAAAACAGGCATCTAAAATCTTGCCTTTCAGTACATCATGCTTGCAGCATTCAATATGCACCTTCCTTCTCTGCGCAATTAAGGGAGAGGTTGTCACACTCAAAATCGGAGTAAAAACTTATGATTTTTTTGCCCATGCCTGGACGGAAAGTGATAGCGGTTTGGTTATAGGCGACAAACAAGAAATCCCTGAATCACTTCATGAAATCCTCTCTATCTAGCAAGAGATCATTATTCCGACCATGAGCACCAAACTATCTCATTCCTACCGTAACGCGCTCGACATAACCAAACAAAAATACCCGGCATTCTTCAGAGACTTCTCATTAGTACTTGCTATTATTTTATTCATTTCCGCGTTCAGCTCTATCGTACCGCTACTTTTGAGGGAGTCAGCAAATTTACTGAGCAACTCTTCTGCCGAGAGAAGCCTTTTATATATAGTTGTCTCTGCCTATGCACTAGCCTGGACAGTCAGCAATGCAATGGAATGGCTCAAAAGCATAGCAACCTCTTATGTCATGGTACGCTGCGATGCGTCTTTTTATAGATCACTATTCGAATGCTTCTTAAAGCTCACCCCAGAAAATCATAAAATCCTAACAAAGGGAGAGATTCTTTCAGATTTTGACAGATCAATGACAAGTTTTGGACAAATCAATCAAACACTATTCTGGACTCTAGCACCATTAGCCTTCGAATTAATTCTTGTATTCATCATCTTGTGGAAATCAACGAGCCTAGCTTTCTCCTTCGCATTTTTAGTTTCCATCACCCTGCTATTTCTTATCGCAATATGGGTATCACAAAGAACAGAAGACGTGCACCTGGACTGTTTCAATGCAGTAAATGAACTTACTGAGTTCCTGTCTGAAAAAATTGATGCAACCAACGAAATACTTATAAACGCCTCGCAACCTAGAGAATCAAGAAAAATCAAAAGCGTCATTCATAATTATACAAAGGCTATCTTCAAAGCAAACTCACGAATGGCTCTCCTACTAAGCTTGCAAGTCATTGCGATCGGTATGACCCTCCTCGCATTCACCCTTACATCGGCCAACCTTACACTTAATAACCAATTCTCGGTCGGCGACTTTGTGATGGTGGTCTCCTATGTCGTCCAGCTAACAGCCCCATTCGCAGTAATCGCCAGCTCCTTAGTCGGCCTGAAGAGAGATCATCTTGCACTGGAGGCCGGCCTCAAATATTTCAAGCTCACCGCCCCCTCTCCAAGCGGTACAACTCAGTGCAAAAAATCCTCTATATTGTTCAAGATAGACAAATATCAAACCGAGCATATCAAACCACTGTCCACCAACATCCAGCTCGGAAAGACCTACGCAATCTGCGGCCCTTCCGGCAGCGGAAAGACAACATTAATCAATAGTATGATCGGGTTAAATCGCACCTATACAGGTTCCATAGCCCTCTTCGGGGCGGACCTGAAGACCCTTTCGTCCGATGCGGTAATTGACCAAATAAGCGTTGTCCAACAAACCCCATTCATCTTTTCGGGAACGGTTCGTGAAAACCTGCTTTACGGCACGGACAGGGTGGTGGATGACAGCGAGCTGATTGAAGTAATTGACGCACTAGACCTTCACCTGAGCGACGATGTCAGCACAAATAGCCTAGACATAGCTGTCGGTGGAGAAAACCGTTCACTTTCAGGGGGGGAGCAACAGCGAATTGGCATTGCCAGAGCAGTATTACGTCAGAAACGTATAATTATTCTCGATGAACCAACTTCCGCTCTAGATGAAAACACTGCAAAAAAAGCGCTTCGTTTCCTTAGGTCACAGGGTGGTACTTTGATCTTTGCCAGCCATCAAGGCTCCATCATAGAAATGGCGGATGAGATAGTGCGTATAGAACTTATGACACACGCCGAGAGCTTCAATGAAGCAGAATCGGATTGGGCGCAGCGTTGACTGCGCCCAACATCCATCGCTGTTTACCTAACCTCGCCTTTCCCCATCACGGCATCACCGGCGGCACGTATTCCAGGGTGGTGCCCAGGGCCCACAGCAGCACCAGCACCAGTGGGGTGTGCACCAGCAGCTGGACGAAGGAGAAGCCGATCAGGTCGCGCGCCTTCAGGCCCAGCACGCCCAGCAGGGGCAGCATGTAGAAGGGGTTGATCAGGTTCGGCAGCGCCTCGGCGGCGTTGTAGATCTGCACCGACCAGCCCAGGTGGTAGCGCAGCTCGTTGGCCACCTGCATCACGTAGGGCGCCTCGATGATCCACTTGCCGCCACCGGAGGGGATGAAGAAGCCCAGCACGGCGGAGTACACGCCCATCAGCAGCGCGTAGGTGTCGTGGGAGGCGATCTGCACGAAGAAGGTGGAGATGTGGTGCGCCAGGGTCTGGCCATCGCTGCCGTTGACGGTGGTCATCAGCGCGGCGATGGAGCCGTACAGCGGGAACTGGATCAGCACCCCGGTGGTGGTCGGCACGGCGCGGGCCACGGCGTCGAGGAAGCTGCGCGGGCGCCAGTGCAGCAGCGCGCCGGCCATGATGAACAGCAGGTTGTAGGTATTGAGACCGGAGATGGCGGTGATCGCCGGCTTGCTGGCGAACTCCTGGGCCAGCCAGCCACCGGCCAGCACCACCAGCAGGATGATCAGCAGCGGGCTGTGCTCCAGCCACTCGCCCGGGCGGGTCGGCTTGGGTTGCGGCGGCGCGGTGAAGCTCGGGTCCACGCCGCAGGCCTTGGCGTCACGGGCGCTGGCCGCGCTGGGCGCGGTCATGTAGGCGATGGCCAGGGACACCAGGATCAGCGCCAGCAGCATCACGCCCGACTGCCAGAGGAAGATGGTCTCGGTGAAGGGGATCACGCCGGTGATGGCGAGGATGGACGGCGGCAGGCTGGCCGGGTTGGCCTGCAACTGCGCGGCGGAGGACGACAGCCCCAGTGCCCAGACGGCGCCCAGGCCCAGGTAGGCGGCGGCACCGGCGGCGCGGTAGTCCATCCTGATGTCTTCACGGCGGGCCAGGGCGCGCACCAGCAGGCCGCCGAACACCAGGGACAGGCCCCAGTTGAGCAGCGAGGCGACCATGGAGATCAGCGCCACCCAGGCCACCGCGGTGCGGCCGTTCTTCGGCACCCGCGCCAGCAGGTCGATGAGCCGCGATGCCGGGCCGGAGCTGGCGACCACATAGCCGCCGATGACCACGAAGGCCATCTGCATGGTGAAGGGGATCAGGCTCCAGAACCCATCGCCGAAGGCCTTGGCCGTGGCGCTGGCGGGTGCGCCCATGGCCAGCACGGCGACGGTGACGATCAGAACCGCCAGCGCGGCGAATACCCAGGAGTCGGGGAACCAGCGCTCGGCCCAGGCTGAGCAGCGCATGGCGAAACGGGCGGAACGGCTTTCTTCGAGTTGCGTGACCATCGGTCTACCTCACTTTTATTCTTGTCGGCATGGCACGGCCGGGGCCGGGCACCGGATAAGGGTTGGAACCAGCACGAGGGTCTTTGCCCCCTGTTTGCCTGAAACGACGACGCCACGCCCCAGGGCGTGGAATGCGTCTTGCCCCGCTCGGTGAGCGGCGCGGTGCGTGATGCAACTTGTTCAGTGGGCCCCCGCGTTCGCGAGGGTGACGAGGTGCGCGGGACGTCCCTCACTCACCGTCATTCCCGCGCATGCGGGAACCCACTAAAAGCGCCTTCGTTCCGTTTCAGTAGGCCCCCGCGTTCGCGAGGGTGACGAGGTGCGCGGGGCTTCCCTCACTCACCGTCATTCCCGCGCATGCGGGAACCCACTAAAAGCGCGGGAACCCACTAAATAGCCCTCGTTCTGTTTCAGTGGCCCCCGCGTTCGCGAGGGTGACGAGGTGCGCGGGGCTTCCCTCACGCACCGTCATTCCCGCGCACGCGGGAACCCACTAAAAGCGCGGGAACCCACTAAATAGCCCTCGTTCTGTTTCAGTGGCCCCCCGCGTTCGCGAGGGTGACGAGGTGCGCGGGGCTTCCCTCACGCACCGTCATTCCCGCGCACGCGGGAACCCACTAAAAGCGCGGTAACCCACTAAAAGCGCTCGATCGCCAGGGCCACGCCCTGCCCGCCGCCGATGCACAGGGTCGCCAGGCCCTTCTTCGCATCGCGCTTGATCATCTCGTGTAGCAGGGTCACCAGCACGCGGCAGCCGGAGGCGCCGATGGGATGGCCGATGGCGATGGCGCCGCCGTTGACGTTGACCTTCTCGGCGTCCCAACCCAGCTCCTTGCCCACGGACAGGGCCTGGGCGGCGAAGGCTTCGTTGGCTTCGATCAGGTCCAGCTCGTCGAGGTTCCAGCCGGCCTTCTCCAGGCAGCGGCGGGTGGCCGAGACCGGACCGATGCCCATGATCGCCGGGTCGACGCCCGCGTTGGCGTAGGCGGCGATGCGCGCCAGCACCGGCAGGCCCAGGGCCTTGGCCTTCTCGGCACTCATCAGCAGCACGGCGGCGGCGCCGTCGTTGAGGCTGGAAGCGTTGCCGGCGGTGACGCTGCCGTCCTTCTTGAACGCCGGCTTGAGCTTGGCCAGGGATTCGGCGGTGGTGCCGGCGCGGGGCTGCTCGTCGGTGGCGAAGGCGACGGGGTCGCCCTTCTTCTGCGGGATCAGGATCGGGGTGATCTCATCCACGAAGCGGCCGGCTTCGATGGCGGCGGAGGCCTTTTGCTGGGACGCAGCGGCGAAGGCGTCCTGGGCTTCACGGCTGATGCCGTACTTCTCCACCAGGTTCTCGGCGGTGATGCCCATGTGGTAGTCGTTGAAGGCGTCCCACAGGCCGTCCTGGATCATGGTGTCGATGAGCTTGGCGTGGCCCATGCGCAGGCCGGTGCGGGCACCGGGCATGACGTAGGGGGCGAGGCTCATGTTTTCCTGGCCGCCGGCGATGATCACCTCGGCGTCGCCGCAGCGGATGGCCTGGGCCGCCAGGTGCAGGGCCTTGAGGCCGGAGCCGCAGACCTTGTTCAGGGTCATGGCCGGCACGGCATGGGGCAGGCCGGCGAGGATGGCGGCCTGGCGCGCAGGATTCTGGCCGGAACCGGCAGTGAGCACCTGGCCGAGGATGACCTCGTCCACCTGGGCGCCATCGAGGCCGGTCTGGGCCAGCAGCTGGCGGATCACCGCAGCGCCCAGCTCGGGGGCGGGGATGTTGGCCAGCGAGCCCTGGAAGCTGCCGACGGCGGTGCGGGTGGCGGCGACTATGACGACGTCTTGCATGTGCGGATCTCCTGCGGGGCCACGCCGCACGGGCCTGGCCGATGAACAAAGGACCGCCCCGCGGACGAAGCGTGCGTGGCGTTTCGTCCGCGGGGCGGCAGAGCAATCAGAAGCTCATTTCGATCACGTCGTCCGGGACGATCAGCTCGCCGGCGGTCTTGGCGACGATCTCCTCGATGCTGACGCCGGGGGCGCGCTCGCGGAGGATGAAGGCGCCGTCCTCGATCTCCAGGTAAGCCAGGTCGGTGAGCACCTTGCGGATGCAGCGGCAGCCGGTGAGCGGCAGGCTGCAGTGCTTGAGCAGCTTGGACTCGCCGTCCTTGGAGGCGTGGGTCATGGTGACGATGATGTTGTCGGCACCGGCCACCAGGTCCATCGCGCCGCCCATGCCCTTGACCAACTTGCCGGGGATCATCCAGGAGGCGATGTTGCCCTGCACGTCCACCTCGAAGGCGCCCAGCACCGTGAGGTCGACGTGGCCGCCACGGATCATGGCGAAGGATTCGGCGGAGTCGAAGATCGCCGCGCCCTTGCTGGCGGTGACCGTCTGCTTGCCGGCGTTGATCATGTCGGCGTCGACTTCCTCCTCGGTGGGGAAGGCGCCCATGCCCAGCAGGCCGTTCTCCGATTGCAGCATCACTTCCATGCCCTCGGGCACGTAGTTGGCCACCAGCGTGGGGATGCCGATCCCCAGGTTCACGTAGTAGCCGTCCTTCAGTTCGCGGGCCACGCGCTGGGCCATCTGTTCGCGGGTCAGTGCCATTTCAAACGCCTCATCTTGTTCTATTGTCGAAGAGGATCGAGCGAGCTAGAGACCGGCTAGGCGGAAGTGTGCGAGGACGCGGAGTTCAGTCGCCTGAATGAGCAGTCCGAGCACGCTTCCAACACCGCCGGGCCGACGCGCAGCCGATCCTCAGGAGCGAGTGGTGCGCTTTTCGATGCGCTTCTCAAAAGTCCCGCATATCAGGCGATCGACGTAGATGCCCGGGGTGTGAATCTGGCTCGGGTCCAGCTCGCCGGGTTCGACGATCTCCTCCACCTCGACCACGGTGATGCGGCCGGCGGTGGCCACCACCGGGTTGAAGTTCTGCGCGGTGTGGCGGTAGATCACGTTGCCGTAGCGGTCGGCCTTCCAGCCCTTGACGATGGCGAAGTCGCCGGTGATGGCCGGCTCGAGGATGTAGGGGCGGCCGTTGAATTCGCGGGCCTCCTTGCCTTCGGCGACCGGGGTGCCGTAGCCGGTGGCGGTGTAGAAGGCGGGGATGCCGGCACCACCGGCGCGCAGCTTCTCGGCAAGGGAGCCCTGGGGGGTGAGCTCGACTTCCAGTTCGCCGCTGAGCAGCTGCTGCTCGAACAGGGCGTTCTCGCCCACGTAGGAGGCGATCATCTTGCGGATCTGCCGGTCTTCCAGCAGCACGCCGAGGCCGAAGCCATCGACGCCGCAGTTGTTGGAGACCACGGTGAGGTCGCGCACGCCACGGCGACGGATCTCGGCGATCAGGTTCTCGGGGATGCCGCACAGGCCGAAGCCCCCGGCGAGGACGGTCATGCCGTCGGTGAGCCCTTCGAGGGCTTCCTCGTAGCTGCCTACGCGCTTGTCGAGTCCACTCATGGTGCTGCCTCTTGTGATTGTCGTTGGCCCGGCATGGGGCCGGTGAGTGAGCCCAAGCTTCTCCTCGTTCGACTCATTTGTTAATTTTGTTTTTCCTCGCTATTGATCGGCAAAACAAATCAATGACCGTCAAGCAACTGCGTGCCTTCCTCGCCGTCGCCCAGAGCCTGAGCTTCGCCCAGGCCTGCGAGCGCCTGCACCTGTCCCAGCCGGCGCTGTCCCTGGCGATCAAGAACCTGGAGGAATCCCTCGGCGGCCAGCTGCTGGTGCGCACCACCCGCAGCGTGGCGCTGACGCCGGAGGGCGAGACCCTGCTACCCATCGCCCGGCGCCTGCTGGCGGACTGGGACAACGCCGAGGAACTGCTGCGCCAGCACTTCACCCTGCAACTGGGCAAGGTGGCCATCGCCGCCATGCCCTCCTTCGCCGGCAACCTGCTGCCGGTGGGCCTCAAGGCCTTCCGCGACCGCCACCCGAAGGTCAACGTGGCGGTGCACGACGTGATCAACGAGCAGGTGCTGGAGATGGTGCGCAACCACCGCGTCGAGCTGGGCATCGCCTTCGAGCCGGAGTCCCTCGACGGCCTGGCGTTCACGCCCTTCTACAGCGACCGTTTCGTCGCCGTGGTGCCCGGCGATTGCGCATTGGCGCAGCAGAGCGAAGTGAGCTGGGCAGAGCTGCTGGGCGAGCCCTTCATCACCCTGCAACGCCCCTCCGCCGTGCGCCTGCTGCTGGAGGAGCGGGTGGCGGCGCGGCACGGCCGGCTGCCGGTGGCCCTGGAGAGCCATCAGTTGGTGACGGTCGGCCGCATGGTCGCCCAGGGCCTGGGCGTGAGCGCGGTGCCCAGCCTGTGCATCCAGCAGATGGAGGAACTGGGCGCCCGCTGCATCGCCCTGCGCGACCCGCAGATCGAGCGTCGCGTGGGCCTGCTGTGGCTCGCCGGGCACAGCCTCTCCACCGCTGCCCAGGCCCTGGCCGACGTGCTGCTGCACCTGCGCGACTGGAACCGCCAGGGGCCTGCGGAACCCGGCGAGTGAGGCCACCCCTAACCTAGTACCAGCGCGGCCGCCAACGCCCGTGCCATGCTATGGACATCGCCCGCCAGCGCAGTGGGCCCAGTCGTAGAAGAAGAGGAGTCGCCCGATGAGCCAGCCCCTGTGGACCCCCAGCCCGGAACGCATCGCCGCCACGCGGATGGACGCCTTCCGCCGCGAGATCGCCCGCCGCCACGGCCTCGACCTGCCCGACTACGCCGCCCTGCACGCCTGGAGCGTCGGGCAGCGGGAAGCCTTCTGGCAGGCGCTGGTGGAGCTGTTCGATGTGCACTTCCACACACCGCCCCGCGCGGTGCTGGAGGAAGGCCCGGCCATGCCCAGCGCCCATTGGTTCCCCGGCGCCACCCTGAACTTCGCCGAGCACCTGCTGCGCCGCCGTGACGACCACCCGGCGCTGGTGGCCGTGGCCGAGGATGGCCGCCGCGAGCAGCTCAGCCATGCCGAACTGGCCGCCCATGTCGCCGGCCTGCAGCAGCGCCTGGCCGCCGCCGGGGTGGGCGTCGGCGACCGTGTGGCGGCCTTCATGCCCAACACCTGGCAGACGGTGGTGGGCATGCTCGCCACCGCCAGCCTCGGTGCCACCTGGTCGTCCTGCTCGCCGGACTTCGGCACCCAGGGGGTGATCGACCGCTTCGGCCAGATCGAACCCAAGGTGCTGATCGCCGCCGCCGGCTACCACTACGCCGGCAAGACCCTGGACCTGACCGCCAAGCTCAATGAAATCCTCCAGCGCCTGCCCACCCTCGCCCAGTTGGTGGTGGTGCCCTATGCCCGCCAGGAGGCCCGCGCGGAAGACTTCGCCACCGCCGCCGGCGTCAGCCTGTGGGACGACTTCTACCGCCCCGGCGGCGAACCCGCGTTCGTTCCCGTGCCCTTCGAGCAGCCGCTGTACATCCTCTACTCCAGCGGCACCACCGGGGTGCCCAAGTGCATCGTCCACGGCGTCGGCGGCACCCTGCTGCAGCACCTCAAGGAACACGCCCTGCACAGCGACCTGAAGGCCGACGACACGCTGTTCTACTTCACCACCTGCGGCTGGATGATGTGGAACTGGCTGGCCTCCGGCCTGGCCCTGGGCGCCACCCTGGTGCTCTACGACGGCTCGCCGTTCCATCCCGGCCCGGAGCGGCTGATGGACCTGATCGACGCCGAGGGCATCAGCATCTTCGGCACCAGCGCCAAGTACCTCGCGGCGCTGGAGAAGGCCGGCGCGCGGCCCCGCCAGAGCCATCGGCTGGAGCGCCTCAAGACGCTGCTCTCCACCGGCTCGCCCCTGGCCCACGAGGGCTTCGACTACGTCTACCGCGAGATCAAGGCCGAGCTGTGCCTGTCGTCCATTTCCGGCGGTACCGACATCGTCTCCTGCTTTGCCCTGGGCAACCCGGTGCTGCCGGTGTGGCGTGGCGAGCTGCAGTGCAAGGGCCTGGGCATGGACGTGCAGGTGTGGGACGAGGACGGCAGGCGGCTCGCCTCCGGCAAGGGCGAGCTGGTCTGCGCCCGGCATTTCCCCTCGATGCCGGTGGGCTTCTGGAACGACCCGGACGGCGGGAAATTCCGCGCGGCCTACTTCGAGACTTTCCCCGGCGTCTGGGCCCACGGCGACTACGCCGAGGAGACCGCCCACGGGGGCCTGGTGATCCACGGCCGCTCGGATGCCGTGCTCAACCCCGGCGGCGTACGCATCGGCACCGCCGAGATCTACCGCCAGGTGGAGAAGGTGGAACAGGTGCTGGAATCCCTCGCCATCGGCCAGGACTGGCAGGGCGACGTGCGCGTGGTGCTGTTCGTACGCCTGCGCGAGGGCGTGGCGCTGGACGACACCTTGCAGGCGCGCATCCGCCAGGTGATCCGCGACAACACCACGCCGCGCCACGTGCCGGCGAAGATCATCGCCGTCGCCGATATCCCGCGCACCCTCAGCGGCAAGATCGTCGAGCTGGCGGTGCGCAATGTCGTCCACGGCCGCCCGGTGAAGAACACCGACGCCCTGGCCAACCCCCAGGCGCTGGAGCTGTTCAGGAACCTGCAGGAACTGGCGGAGTGAAGGCGACGCGGCCGTAGGTCGGGGGCAACCCGACGGCTGCCTGGCACTCGCGCGCGTCACCCACCCTGCGAACCCCATCACGCTTGCATCAACGGCCAAGGGAATGCCCGTGGTGCCGGCGCTAACATGGCGGCCTCACTCGTACCTGGAACCCGAGATGGATCTCATCCCCCGCGCCCTGCTCTGCCTGGGCCTCGCCCTGCCCTCCATCGCCCTGGCCACGCCCTGCCAGGAGTTCGAACCCGCCCTCGCACGCCTCGAAGGCAAGCTGGAACGCCAGACC
>NZ_QKRU01000107.1:0-14795 GCF_003234055.1 Pseudomonas sp. 57B-090624 | reverse complement strand
CAAGCGCTTCGACTTCAAATGCCCCATCGAGGTGATGGGAGAGGTCATGCAAAATGCCATGGCGATGCGGCATGATGCTCCGGCTTCAATTCAATAACCGTGTTGCACTCAGCTCCTGCAACCGCCCAGTTATTTTCGGCTTAGACTCAGATTCCGTCACGGGGATAATTTAAGCGAAGAGCCAGTTGGGGCACTTGGGTTTGCTCATATTAAACGGCTCGCAATGGTTCACCCGTGGCTAGTCAGTGTTGATGATGGCTTCTACGAGGCGCTATTTCTCAAAATTTTAGGCGAAATAAAACTTCTGATCGATTCTGAGTCCAGTGCTGAGATTCGAATTTGCGCTGGTGGTGGAATTCTTACGAATATGATTGAGAATTTCTCAACAACTCGCGGTATGGGCGTTGAATTTGTGCGTAACTTTGATCCTCGTGAGTCAGAGTGCGGGGCGGGTCAAATCTATCAATATGTTACCGAGTCAGAGCGATTCTTGGTGAGAAAAGCTAAGTTTAGTTACCATATAATTCTCTGCAATAACGTGAACTTGATCCACCACGCCCACATTCTCATTTAAGTGCTAGCGTCAAGAAGCTGGCTTGGGTGCTATGTAGTTGGTAACTCATGCGATTGAATAGGGCATTTCGGCCTGATCCGTATGCGGTGCGGCCGCAGACATGGTGGTGCCGGCTGTTCAGCGGTCCATCTTCGAGCTGAAGACGGGCTGGGAAAGTATGCCACGTGGAGATTGCTCTTCATTCAGGCCGGCCTGTAGTACTTCATGCTTGCTCGGATAGTGGCGCAGCAGATGACGGGCTTCATCGCGAATGGATTCCGGTAGGGCAGTGTCACGTGTGAGCCTGGTGAGAAATTCCTGAGTCTGCACCACTGAGCGGGTGCGTTCGTAGGGTAGTGTCATAGCAACCTCCACTCAGCTTCTGCTCTAGTGTGGGGGATCAGGAGTTGTTTGCGATACCGCTGGTCTGCTCAACCAATTTCAATTGTGCGATTGCTTCCGCCAGGCGGGCATTCAGGCTCTCTGCTTTCTGTGACTGATCCTGGGTGACGTCACCAAGCCGGGTCACTTCCTCTTGCAAGGCATGACAGCGTTCCTCCAAGGCTACATTGGTGCGCTCAGTACCGGCCAATGTGCTCTCGGCCACCTTCAGGGCTTGAGTACTCTGAGCGAGAAGCTGTTGCTGCGCATGCTGATCTTTCCGTTGCTGCCTCGCCTCGGCAAGCAGGCGCGCATTGTCGCGATTTAGATGGGTCAGCTCATCCTGTTTGACAATCAAAGTCTGTTTTAGCTGCCGCAGTTCTAGTTGCAGCTGTTGTACCTGTGACTCGTGCCGGCGCTGCTCCTGCTCGCGCTGCTCTTTGTTAGCTTGGCGATAGTGCTCTAAGGCGTCCCGGGCATGCTGATGCTTGTCCTCGAGAGAACTTATCTGGCCATCACGATCTTGTACTCGTCTTTCCAAGTCTAGGTTGGCCTGGGCCAAGCGTGCGAGCTCAACTTCATTCTCCTGGCGTAGCTGTTGCTCGGACGAGAGGGCTTGCTGGTTAGCTTTGAGCTGGTCTGAAAGCTCTTTGCATTGACCTTCCAACTGAAGCGAACGTGCTTCTGCCTGCTGAGTTAGCGCCTGGTGGCGGCTCCGTTCTTGCCCTAAATGCTCGCGTTCTTTGGCTACAGAAGCCTGCGCATCTGCCTTGAGTTGGTCGGAAAGCTGCCTTACCAGATTGGCCAATTGTTCATTGAGGGGGAGGGGAGCGCCGTCCCCGCCGGAGCCGTCTTCGAGCTCTTTGAGATACCGGTGAATGGTGGTCTTCGAACCCGTATTTCCAAGCTCAACTCGTATCGCGTCGATGCTTGGGTTGCTGCCTCGAGCCAAGATCGTCTGGTAGGCCTTTTGTACCAGTGCCTTATTGATGCCGCCGCGGGCCATGGCTTGCTCCTACGATTTCGTATTGGATTACGTACCACGTAATTACATACTGATTATCGAAAAATTAAAATGAGAATTCTGACTGTCTGTCAGATAAAATAATCACGAATTATCCAAGGTGATGCGGCATTTTCGTCGTTGGGCAGTCGCTCACCGGTACACCAAGGGGATATACCCAGATGAGCCAGGACATTGAGCGCTACCTGCAAGCCGGTACCCGCGCCAACACTCGGCGCAGCTACCAGCAAGCGCTCGAGCACTTTGAGGTGAGCTGGGGCGGCTTTCTGCCGGCGACCAGCGATGCCATCGTGCGCTACCTGGTCGATCACGCCGCCACGCTGTCCAGCAACACCCTCAAGCTGCGCCTGGCGGCCTTGGCGCAGTGGCATGTCAGCCAGGGCTTCCCGGATCCGACCAAGACCCCGCTGGTTCGTCAGATACTCAAGGGCATTCGGACGCTGCACCCACGTCAGGAGAAGCAGGCCGAGCCGTTGCAGTTACGCCAACTTGAACAGTGCGTGGGGTGGCTGGAGCAAGCCGAGGGGAGGGCACGAGCGGAAGACGACTGGCCACGGTTGCTGCGCTGTTGCCGCGACCGCGCGCTGATTCTGATTGGCTTCTGGCGGGCGTTCCGCAGTGATGAGTTGTGCCGCCTGCAGGTCGAGCACATCCAGGTAAGGCCCGGGGAGGGCATGCAACTGTTCCTACCCTGGAGCAAAGGTGACCGGGACAACCAAGGCCAGACCTTTAGCGCACCGGCGTTGGCCAGGCTGTGCCCGGTACAGGCCTACGTCGACTGGATTAGCCTGGCGAGCATTGCGCGTGGTCCGGTCTTCCGTGGAGTTGATCGCTGGGGGCACTTAAGTGAGCAGGGTTTGCACCCAAATAGCGTTGTCCCACTCATGCGCGCTGTCCTGCAGGCGGCAGGGCTGCCTGCAGAGCTGTACAGTAGCCACTCGCTGCGCCGCGGTTTTGCCACCTGGGCCACCCGCAGCGGCTGGGATCTCAAAGCGCTGATGCAGTACGTAGGCTGGAGCGATGGTCAATCTGCATTGCGCTATGTCGAGAGCACAGGAGTGTTCCCTGGGCAGCTGAGTGCGCTACAACACATCTCAAACTGACCCGAGGGACTGCCATAAGACCGCATTCCGCGGCCCCGATCTGCACCTAGCTGCGCACTGGGAACACCAGCTCGTCATGTGCGGTGCAAATGAGTCGATGATCCAGCACATGGAAAATTGCAGGGTTCTTGGCATCCTGGGCACCCACAAAGAAGAGGTAACTGCGAGATGCCTGCTTGTCTTTTTTGGCTTTTATGTTCTCTTGCCGGGCTATTTCCAGCTCATTTTTCAGTCGCCCGCGGGCAGCTGCTGACCACTCTCTCCAAAGGACGACCACCTGGTAAGGCGTTAGTTTTTTCTCTTCCCATTCGCCCGCGTTGAGTGAAATGGTCAAGTGTTCGGGCGATTCAGCGGCTGGCGTCCAGGCCAGCTCTCCATAGAAAACGCGCGCATTAGGACATGGCCCCAACCCTTTCGACCGAAGTTTCTTGAAAGCGGTTTAATAGGTCGTTGGGGCAATGCCCGGGATAGCTAAAGAAAGATGCCTATCGAAGGGGAAGCGCAAAAAAGCACGGCAGATAGGACGAATACTGTTTGCTGCGCGTCGTCCCTCTCGGCGCACCAGGCCAGTGGCTCCATCCGACCGCCTGACGCTCTGTGTCTGAGACTCGGTGTGAGGAAGCGCAGGATCGACGATTGTACGGTCTTCAATTAGCTGCAGCCGGGCGGGCGATAAACCTGGCGAGGTCTCCAACTCCTGCTGAACACTGCCGCGCTTGCCCTGCGCTATAACCTTGGTTTCGCCCTCCACCTCACAACTTGAGACGTGAGGGTCACGCAGTTGAAAGTGAGCCCGAACCAAGTTCTCCGGGCCGCAGTAGGAGCGCGGGAAGGCGTGAGTTTGGCAGCCAGGGCATTGGTAGCCATAGGTATCCACTGCCTCCAGCAGTTTAAGGTCTTCGGCCTCAACAATTTCCTGGGTAATACGATCACGAGCGTTGTCCATGACGCTGAAGTCTCCATGGGGGTGGGTGTTCGGCTTATGCAGCTCGCCGCATACTGTCCGAATGGGTCGGACTAAATAAAGGGGTGAAATGGTGAGCGATGAGCTTTATGTTTCCGTCGACGTAGAAACTTCCGGGCCGGTACCGCCGTAGCGGAAATTTAATAATGCTCAGGGTGGTGTCAAAACCTATGGCGTAGCGATATAGCTTGATGAGTGAGGGCAGGAGCTGATGAACTCTGGGCAATAGCTAACGTCGCTCCAGCCACTGTTCTACTCAAACCCACCGCCTCACCTGCAGTTTGTAGCGGGCGAAGTCCTCGCCGAATAGCGTCCCCAAAGCTCTTTCCTCGGGGGCAATCTGGAATCGGTTCATGTACAACACGAATCCAACTACCCCAAGCAATGCAACTGGCGAAGCTAGTGAGATTGACCACGCCCCGAGAATGATCGCGAAGCCAAGGTACATGGGGTTCCGGGTGTATTGGTATATCCCTCCATCGACTAGTGCGGAAGCCCTCTCGGGTTGCAGTGGGTTAACCGTGGTGCGAGCTTGATGAAAGGACCAGACACCTGCCAGGCATATCGTTATCCCTAGCAGAAGCACCGCCAACGTTGCTGTGAGACGTAGGCCAAGCGAGACATCTAGTCTGGGTAGTTGGCTCGATACACCCCACATTAGCGCTCCTATAAGAGTCGCAACCAGAGGTGGGGGAACTCGATTTTCCAAGGTGGACATAGGAATTACTTCCTTGCCTTAGCTACTTCATTATCAACCAGTTTGCGCAAAGGCTCAGGGCCGAACTCGTCAAGGGGGCGTCCATTCACGAAGAAGGTTGGCGTACCTTGAACACCAACTGCTTTAACGTCTTGCATGTCCATCTTCAGCACAGCATCAACCCCAGGTGCGTGCATGTCTGCACGGGCTTTCTCAATATCCAGGCCGACTCTTTCTGCGGCGATCCAGGCTTCTGCAACTTTTGGGTCATCGTGCCAACCAGGTTGGGCTTCAAGTACGGCTTCCAGTACCTGCGTATAAAGGTTTTGCTTTCGGGCAGCCTCTAGCAGGCGCGCTGCCTCCTCAGAGCCTTGGTGAAACAGTACGTAGCGCAGTACTAAGCGAACATCCTTGGGGTTGTCATCGAGGATCTGCTTCACGTGTGGGTAGAAGGCTCGGCATGCTTCGCAGGAAGGGTCAAAGAACTCGACGATGGTCACCGGCGCCTGAGCCGGCCCAAAAATTGGAGAGTGGAACCGGACCAGGTTGCTGGCATTTGACGTAGCTGTGTTCGTTGGCAGCGATGTCTCTGCGGCAGGTTTTTGTGCCTGCAGAGGGTCTGTCGATGGGGCATAGAGGTAAGCGGCGGCAGCAAAGACGGCAAGGACCACCGTGCTGATGATCAAGACCAATGAACGGCGGTTCATGGAGTGGTTCTCCGGCTAATGATGATGAGCAGAACAGTGATCGAGATAAAGGCGGCAAGCGCCAGTCCTGGCAGTGGTATCGCGCCGAAGATGGTCATGGCGTCGCCAGAGCAGGACGGTCCGGTGGCTGTGCAGGGTTGGATCGGTTGAGGAATTAGCCCCGCGTAGAGCAGCGTATGGCCAAACGCCAAAAGTGCCCCGATCCCTGATAGTGGTAGGGCATAGCGCCAGATGGCGAAGTCCGATCGATAGCAGGCGATCGCCAGGATTACTGTAAGGGGGAACATGAAGGCTCGCTGGTACCAGCACAGCACGCATGGGGCTTGCCCCATGACTTCGCCGATGAACAATGCGGAGAAACTTGAGACCAGCGCGACCAGGAACGCTAGTAGCAATAAATTCCAGGTGGCTTGGGATGGTTGTGCCGTCATTGCAGCGCACTCACAGCAAGATGAAGGCAGTTGGCGCGGGGTCTCTCGACCTCCGGCCATTGGTGGCAGGTCATGGTGATGTGCCTCATTGAAAGCCGGTTGTTAGACTGAGGATTATAGCGACTATAAGGTCAAGGGATGATCGAGAAGAGTTTCACTGTGGGGCATTTGGCTCGCCAGACCAACACTAAAGCGGTAACCATTCGCTACTACGAGCAGCTGGGGTTGCTGCCTTCCGTCTCAAGAAACTCTTCTGGTTATCGACAGTACACGGCAGCTGACCGCGACCGACTACTGTTCATTCGCCGCACTCGCGCCTTGGGATTCAGCCTTGATGATGTGCGCCAATTACTGGGGTTTTCGGATCACCGCCAGGCTTCGTGTGCGTCGGTAGATGCCAAGGTCGCGAATCAGTTGGAACAAGTCAGGAGTCGCATACGCGATCTGCAGGGGCTGGAGCAGGAATTAGAGCGCTTGATGTCATGCTGCGGCGGAGGAGTGATCGACGAGTGCAGGATCATTGAGTCACTGAGCTCTAGCCCTGAGCGCAACCCGACATGATGGCGGCTAGCGAAAGAAACAAAGGGCGCTAAGGCGCCCTTTGTTTCTTGGTATGTGGTTTAGAAGACGTACTGAAGCCGCATCACTACTCCGTCGCCGCTGTCATCGCCCACCTCATTGTTTACGTTTTCGGTGCTGGCTTTTACGTAGTTGGCGCTGACTTTGACCGCCTCGTTCGCGTACCAGTTAACACCCACTGTATGAGTCTTGCCTTCGGTATCGCCGACTTGGCGTACAGCTGTACTCGTTGTGAAGTTGTCGTCTTCGACTGTGAAGGAGTCATAGCGATAGAACAGCTCCCAGGCACCGATCTGCTTATTGGCTGGCTTGATAGAGTCGAACTTTGCGCCGTCGAGCTTGTAGATGCGGGGTTCACCGGTGAGTGTGTAGGCAAGTTGTGCGTAGTACCCGTTCACCTGAATGTCTTCAGCTGCAGCATCTGCCTTGAGGGTGCGGCGCAGATATTCACCTTGCACGGAGAAGGCATCCATAGCCCACGCTCCCTCTACACCCCAGACGGCATCATCTTCCCACAGGCCCTCAGTCGCGGTAGCACCGCCGAAGAGGGAGCGGGTGCCGTTGCTGCCCGCGCTGTTGCCGCCGTTAGTGTCTACGCCACGCATGCCCATCCGCGAGCGGATGCGAGTATCGACGGCGGCATCCTGTAGATCACGATAGGCATACTGCAGGCCGAGGTGCAGCACGTTGCCAGGCTCGCTGAGAGGGGCAAATACCCCGCGAGCGTTGTAGCGTTTTACGCTGTCGCCATCGGTATCGTTATTGTTCTCGCTGAAAAGGCTGCCCGAGACGAAGACCGAACTACCAATGACTGAGGAGGCTTGAACGCCTAAGCCCGAATTGTCGTTGATCCATTCGGCGGTGTCGTATGCGAGGTTGCGCTCAAGAGCAGTGGTCCACTTCGAGCTGGTGGCTTTCTCTAGGCCGAAGTCGGTGTAAAAGCGGCCAAATCGCAGATTGACCGGGCTGAAGCCGGTGTAGGTAACACTTGCCTCGTCGAAGTAGCCTGAGCTGTCACTCCCGGTGTTGCGGGACATGTCGTAGTTGATTTGGTACTTCCAGTCCTTGTAAGCGGTACCGCCTAGCTCCAAGAATGCTCTGCGAATGTATGCACCATCTGCGGAGTTACCATTGCGGGTGTAGTAGCCATCAAACATCCCATAGTCGGCTTGGAGGCGACCGCCAAGCTTGAAGCTGAATTCCTTATCGGTGCTGGAAACCTCAAGACCTCCTTTGGTCTTAATCACGAGGTCAGCACCGTCAGTAGTTACAGTGCCGGCGTTAGCTACTGTTGCTGCGCTGCTAAGCAGGAGCGCAATTGTAATTCGGTTCAGTTGTTTAAATTTTCGGGCTGGGTTGATCATGCACTTTTCCTCAATGCCGCTTGGTTTTGGTTGGCGTGAGGAAGGCTCTAAGTGCGGGATTACTGTTTTTGTGGAATTTGATTACATTTTTGCTTCAGTTGGCTTGAGTGGGGCTGGGCCCCGCATGAATCCTGGCGTTGGTGATTGTTTCTGTGCGGATTGAATTATTTCAGAATGATTGCGGATTTATGGTTTTCCTGGAGTTTCTGAGGCTATTGCTGCTACTCGAACCAAGCCTTGCGCTCTTCGAATGCATTTAGAATCAGCTCAACGACGCTTTGTACATCCTCTCGCGCAGCGGCCAGCGGAGTAGTAGACAGCCAGGCCACTCTCTGAATCTTATCGTCAAAGACTTCTTTCAGTGGCAAAAGCTTCTTGTCTAGTTTGGATGCGTATTCAGGGAGTAGGCCAATGCAGGCGGAGCTCTTGATTAGGTCCCAAACCAGCTCATGTTTTGGTGCAAATGTAACGGAGGACTGACGTTGGCTGACTAGCTTATTCCAAGGCCTGAACGCCGCTACTGATTGATTAGTTCGTTGCTGAACCAGCATATAATTATCTAGTGCGTATCTGCTGGTGGGATGCCGACTCTCGGCAGAGTATCTGGTGGCGATATGTGGGTAGAAACTGATGGTGGCAAGCCGGTGTGGTTTTGTCATGGCGAAGCCAGGATCTGGCCGTGGGCTTTCCTGCTCAGCAAGCCAAACCATCACATCGGCTTGCTCTACGGGTGTTCCCTCTAGTGGCAAGAACTCTATGCGAAGCCCGCCATGCTGGCGAATAAACGAGATGAGGTTCCGTGCAAGGATGTCATTCAGCAATGCTTCAGGTGCAGCTATTCGAATCAATTCGGCGTAGGTGTCATCGGCGTTGAGATCGGCATATCTGCGTGCCAGTTCTTGATGGAGAAGCGTCCCTGCATTGGTCAGGTGTAGGGCGCGCTCTTGGTAATGGAGGAGCTGCTCACCAATCTCTACTTCGAGATTTCTTAACTGCTTCCTAAGTGATGTGGGATGTACATTCAAACTCCGGGCGGCTTGTCGGAAACAAGCGCAGCGTGCAGTGACGGAGAATGCTTTGGCAAGATCGCGATCAATAAATATATTTTTAAACATAAATGCCTGCCTACTAACCGGGCCTAACTCTGAATGTCGCAGTGCTAGGCCTTGTTAGAGAGGTTCAAAGGTTGCTTTCAATGCTATTGAGAGTAACCAATTGAACCTGTCAGCAAGATTGCGGAAGAATTACTAATTTGTAAGGTTACAGGGTGGGGTTAGCTGTGAGGCGCAACTGTTTCAATGACTAATCTGCGCAGATCATGGAAGCACCAGTGACTTGCTGGTGGCTGCTTATATTCGTCTGCTGATAGTGGGGTCAGCAGTATAAGTACCACGATTATTTTCTTCATGATAAATTTCGAGGCTGGGCAGCCTGTGGATGTTTATGAGGTGGCCTTAGTCATTGGTCTTTAGCTGAAAGTCTAAATAAAAACAGGTGCGCCCATCTGGATCGACACTGACGCCTGCCGTGCCCTGATGCAGGCTCATAATTGAGCGGACAATGGCGAGACCCAGGCCGGTCCCTCCTTCGCTCCTAGCTCTGCTCTTATCAACTCGATAGAACCGCTCAAAAAGATGGGATAAGTGTTCAGGTGCAATGCCTGATCCAGGATTTCCAACACTCAGTCGAGCAACTGAGGAGTTCTGCTCAATATGCATTCCAACCGTACTCCCAGAAGGGCAGTACCTAATGGCGTTGGATAGTAGGTTGGATATTGCTCGCTGGATCATCAAGCGGTTGCCTCTGACGGTACCGCGACCTGTGACGGAGATTTCAACATCCTTCTCTTCTGCTGTTAGTAAGAAGAGATCTTTGACCCTTTCAAGCTCATCTTGCAGGCAGACAGGCTCGAAATGCACAAGAGCAGCAGGATGACTAACCTGGGCCAGAAATAACATGTCCGAGACGATGCGAGTGACTCGATCCAGCTCCTCTGTGCAGGACTCCAATACTTCTCGGTACTCTTCGGAGGTTCTACCACGAGAGAGCGCAACCTGAGCCTTACCCATGAGGTTGGCTATAGGTGATCGCAGTTCATGCGCAAGATCGTCGGAAAACTGGGATAGCTGTTGCACCCCATTATCCAAGCGATGAAGCATGAAGTTGATGCCATCGGCTAGCTGGCGCAGCTCGCTAGGGAGTCCTGTGGTTGGTAGTCGATGCTCGAGATTGTCAGTAGAGATGCTGGCAGCGACTCTCAGGAAGCTAGTCAGTGGCCTGAGGCCTTGGCGAACGGTAATCCACGAAACGATGAAAATTATCAACAAGATGAGTGGAGACGAAGCAAAGCCCCATTTGAGAAGCGAGCTGAGAAGCTCCTGATCAGACGAGCGATCTACTGTCAGGTAGACCGTCAGGGACGTTCCATCTTTGAGCTGAGTGGTTTGGGCACCGGTCAGCATCAGGCTGGTTGGCTCGCTCTGCCAGTCCTTGAGTATTAACTCGTTGCTCGATGGAAAAGCACTTGGTTGAAAGCGATCAGCCTGGGCCCCGATTGTCAGCAGAGGCGATGCAGGCAGGCTAGGACTGGCGATGTAGACGTAGAGATTGGTATGCCCCATGGCCAGGTCGACCAAAATGTGGGACTTCGACTTAACGTCTTCGAAGCTAGTCGACGCGGCTATGTGATGAGAGAAGCTCGTCATCTTCGACTCAAGCGCCGACTTGGCAATGCGATCGAGTCCTTGAGACAGCATGAAATAGCCAAAAGCCGAGAATGCGGCTACCAAGGCAACGCTCATGAGCCCGACCCTGAGGCCTAGCTGCGCGGCCAGGCTGTTTCGTTTCATGACCGGTCCTCTAGTACATAACCAACGCCACGTAAGGTATGAATAAGCTTGGAGTCGAACGGGTCATCGATCTTGGCGCGAAGACGTCGAATCGATACGTCGATTACGTTCGTGTCGCAATCGAAGTTCATATCCCAGACGAGGGAGATAATTTGGGATCGCGTAAGGACCTCGCCGTTTCGACTCATCAGCAAGTGTAGAAGTGCAAATTCCTTGGTTGTGAGGTCGATACGGTGCTTCCCTCGGTATGCACGATGGCGGCCGGCGTCTAGCTCAAGGTCGCCTACCTGTAGAGTGGTGCTTTCTACAATCTGGTCGCCCCGTCTCAGTAGGGAGCGGACCCGGGCTAAGAGCTCCGGAAACTCAAATGGTTTCACTAGATAGTCATCAGCGCCACCGTCGAGGCCTTTCAGTTTGTCTGCGAGACGGCCCCGCCCCGTCAGCATCATGATGCGCACCCGACTTGTCTTGCGAATAGATTCCAATACACCCCACCCGTCAATGCTTGGTAAGTTTACGTCCAAGATGACAAGGCCATAGGTGTTGTGGTTAAACAGATGTAATGCGTCTACGCCATTGTTGGCTCTATCAACAATGTATCCGCTCTCTGAAAGACCTTGCTGTAGATACTCGGCAGTTTTCGTCTCGTCTTCGACGACTAGTACTCGCATTTTATGCTAGCTACCTAAGGTTCATCATCTTTATATACTGATGCTGACTCTATTATTTATTGTCGTCAGCATTTATATGGTTATCTTGCGCTAGTCTAACCTGCCCGACCTTGGCGTGGTGAAAGGCTACAAATTTGTAATTTCAGCGTAAGGTGGGCGATATATAGCCGTGCTCAAATGGCGATAGAGCCATGGCAAGATATGTCTGCTAGCAGATCATGATTTTTTCACTTTATGGCCTTTAGCATCGGCGGCATTACTCAGTGAATGCCGAGCCTATAGGTGTGACCAATGGAAAATTTGCTCATGTTGATGGTGCTGTTGGGTGGTCAGGCGGACAGTGGTCCTGTGAGCGCCGCTACTGCTTCTGCTGCATCTAGTCAAAGCGAGAAAACTATCGTGCGGCCCAGAGAAAGGTCTTTGGGTCGTGATCTATGCGGACTCCACTCAAGCCTGAAGGCGCACGCTGCTAAAAAGGGTTGAGGCGGGGCTTTCAACTCTAACAGTTGAAGATGAATGCCAGGAGGCAAGCCCTCAACCTTTCAAAATTGTAATTCTTCAATCATCTTGCAGTTAGCTCCGGGCAGTAAGGATAGAGCCGCGGCCGTCATACCTATAACTAGCTTTGGCCGCCCTATTCACAAGAACTGCCAGAACCAATGGAGCTATCATGAACGCCAAAGCTAAGCTTTCGCTTGCTGTTTTCACCGCTATTTGCGGGATGAATTCTGTTGCCTTTGCGGAAGAGCAAAAGGAAGGATTCATTGAAGGAAGCAGCTTCGATATCCTGAACCGTACTTTCTATTTCAATCGCGACGATCGAAACGGTGCTGACGCGCCAGGCGGCGCAGGCTATTCCGAGACACTAGCTCACGGAATCATGGCCAACTTCGAGTCAGGCTTCACTCAGGGTGCGGTAGGTGTAGGTGTTGACGCCTTCGCTATGATCGGCTTGAAACTGGATACTGGTGACGGTCGCAACGGTGGTCGTAGTTCGTTCGATGTCCTTCCTGTGAACAGTGAAGGGGAAGCTCGTGATGAATACACCAAAGTCGGTGGCGCACTGAAAGCCCGAGCATTCGATACCGTTCTCAAGGTCGGTGATGTGTTTCCAGCCACGCCTGTGGTGCACTTCGGCGACTCGCGTCTCCTTCCAGAGTCTTTCCGCGGCATTACCCTCGAGAACAGCAGCATTGAAGGGCTGACTTTGCAGGGTGGCCGTCTCCACTCCATGAGCCAGCCTGTCTCTAGTGACATGCGCGACAACTTTGCCACCTTTTACGCCGGCCCCGTGGATTCACCGTGGGTCGGGTACTTTGGTGGCGACTACAGCGTCAACGAAAACGTTCAGGTAAGCGCTTACAGCGGCCGACTGAAGGATGCTTGGGACCAGTATTACTTCGGTACCTCTCTGACTCAGCCTCTCAACGACGACGTGGCATTGATCGCCGGGTTCAACTACTACAACGCTCAGGACGAAGGTAAGAAGCTCCTGGGAGAACTCAACAACAACATCTGGAGCGCAAAGGTCGGCGTCCAGTTTGGCGGCCATACCGTCACTCTGTCGCATCAGCGCAACAACGGCGACGACGATTTCGACTATCTGCGTCAAGCAGACTCGATCTACCTCGACAACTCCATTCAGTACACCGATTTCAATTCGCCCAAGGAACGCTCCTGGATGGTGCGCTACGACCTGAACATGCAGGCCTACGGCATCCCAGGCTTGTCGTTCATGACTCGCTACGGCAAGGGCACTGATGCGGATTATTCCAATGCAAACGACGTCTATATGCGTCGCGATGATGCGGGAAATCCTTTGACCAATCAGAAGCGCTGGGAGCGTGACATCGAGGCGAAGTATGTGGTGCAGACCGGTTCGCTCAAGGATATGTCGTTCCGGATTCGGCAGGCCAACACTCGCGCCACGCAGTATGAGTCGGATCTCGACGAATTCCGACTCATCGTCGAGTACCCGCTGAGCGTGCTCTAAATTTCGACTAAGTGTGGGCACCTGTGAATGCAGATGCCCAACTTGTCAAATTTGTCATTTTCCAATCATGTTCCTGTTAGTTGCGGTCATATAGATTGGACCTGCAATTGTACTTGGACATATAAGGCTTTGGTCAGCTCTTGGCGGAGTCCCAAGGCCTTATGTTATTCACCTTTGAAGCTTAGTGCTCCTTTGGAAGAGGTGAATCCTAGGCGCTCAGAGATGGGCGCCTTTTTTATTTTTCATAAGTTTCATGATCGTAATTATCTCGTCATCCTCCAGTAAGTGCTGGCGAGATACAGTAGCGTAAGTTCTTATGAGGAATTGCCATGAAGAATATCAAGTACCTGACTGCTGTGGTCGCATCTTTTGTGCTGCAAAGCGCTAATGCATTTTCTGTCGATCTTCCTGATGGAGTGAAGCAGGAGATAGAACAGGAAAGTATGCAGGCGGCAGAGCGCTATGCCGCAAGCACTGGGAAGACGACGCCTCAGCCCGTTGATTATCAATACGGCATGAAGCTCGATGTGGCGAAGGTTGTGTACATGACCCCAACAATAAGTCACTGCGGAAATGTCAGCAAGCTGATGACCTACGAGGACTCACAGGGCGAGCTTTATACTATTCGCTATCTTGTTCAGGGCCAGTGCCGCAATAACAAGTGAGTGATTAAGCAATGGCTCTACTGAGGAGTAGAGCCATTGTGGTTTGTGTGATTTGTTAATCCCGCTCTTCGAGGGTGTATCCCACGCCTCGTAGGGTATGAATCAGCTTATTCTCGAACGCATCATCGATCTTGGCCCTGAGCCTCCGAATTGAAACTTCGACTACATTCGTGTCGCAGTCAAAGTTCATATCCCATACCAGTGAGATAATCTGCGTCCGAGAGAGCACCTCGCCGGTATGTCTCATGAGTAGATGAAGTAGGGAGAACTCCTTTGGGGTAAGGTTGATCTTCGTGTCGCCACGATAGGCGCGATGGCGGCTAGGGTCTAGCTCTAGATCCGCTACCTTGAGCTTATCTGAAATGGCGACTTTGTTACCCCGCCTAAGTAGTGTCCTGGTGCGAGCGAGCAATTCAGGAAACTCAAATGGTTTGACCAGATAGTCGTCTGCCCCTAAGTCTAAACCTTTGACTTTATCAGCCAGACGCCCTCGTGCTGACAGCATCATTATCTTAGTCTCGGTGTTCTCATTTCGTATTCTTTCTAAGACTCCCCAGCCGTCAATTTCTGGAAGATTTACATCAAGCATGATCAAGTCGTAGTCGAATTGATTTGCTAGATGGATTCCATCCTTTCCCGTTGACGCGTTATCAACGAGATATCCACTTTCCTTCAGTCCCTGATGGAGGGCGGTTGCAGGAGCTGAGTGCAACACGGTTATTGAATTGAAGCCGGAGCATCATGCCGCATCGCCATGGCATTTTGCATGACCTCTCCCATCACCTCGATGGGGCATTTGAAGTCGAAGCGCTTG
>NZ_QKRU01000106.1:0-15150 GCF_003234055.1 Pseudomonas sp. 57B-090624 | reverse complement strand
CATTCCCGCAAACACCCCACAACCCCCAATCCCCGCCGCCTCCACAGAAACATGGCCACCTGCTAGCAGTCGTTTCGAGGCACTGCTAGAGTCGCCGCTTTCCCCTCACAAGGATGTCTCCATGGAAGTCCATGCCTACCAGGCGCCCAACGCCAACCTCGAAGCGGAAAGCGTGTTCTGCCGCAACTGCGGTTCCTCCATCACCCCGACCGCACAGGCCTGCCCGCGCTGCGGCGCCGACCAGAACCTGAACCCCAAAAACAAGATCGTCGCGGGCTTTCTCGCGCTGTTCCTCGGCGGCCTCGGCTTCCACCGTTTCTACCTGGGCCAGTGGTGGGGGCTGTTCTACCTGCTGTTCATCGGCACCGGCATTCCCAGCCTGGTCTCGCTGATCGAGGCCATCGTGTTCTTCTGCACCAGTGACCAGAAGTGGAACGCCAAGTACGGCCGCACCAAGGGCAGCGCCTGGGTGGCCGGCCTCATCGGCGGCATCGCACTGATCTTCGTGATCGGCATGCTCGCCTCCATCGCCATCCCCGCCTACCAGGAATACGTGAAACGGGCCAAGGCCCGCGCCGAACTGCAGCACCAGCAACAGCCGCAAGCCGAGCCGCAACTGCGCCAGCAGCAGTGAGCCCGCCGGGCGCCGCCCCGCGCGGCGCCCATGCCCCCCGGCGAGGCCTGCGCTAGAATGCGCGCCAGCCCAACCTCGCCAAGCCCGCCATGACCCAGAATTCCCTCCCCGTCGCCATCATCGGTGGCGGCCCCGCCGGCCTGATGGCCGCCGAAACGCTGGCGCTCGCCGGCGTGCGGGTCGACCTCTACGACGCCATGCCCTCGGTGGGCCGCAAGTTCCTCCTGGCCGGTGTCGGCGGGATGAACATCACCCACTCCGAGCCCAGCGACGCCTTCCTCTCCCGCTATGCCGAACGCCGCGACGATGTCGCCGCGCTGCTGCACGGCTTCGGCGCCGAGGAGCTGCGCGCGTGGATCCACGGCCTGGGCATCGACACCTTCGTCGGCACCTCCGGCCGCGTGTTCCCCACCGACATGAAGGCCGCGCCGCTGCTGCGCGCCTGGCTCAAGCGCCTGCGCGAGGCGGGCGTGGCCCTCCACACCCGCCACCGCTGGCTGGGCTGGGACGCACAGGGCGACCTGCGCATCGCCACGGCGGAGGGCGAACGCAGCGTCGCAGCCCGCGCCACCCTGCTCGCCCTGGGCGGCGGCAGCTGGGCGCGCCTGGGTTCCGACGGCGCCTGGGTGCCGCTGCTGGAAGGCCGTGGCGTCGCCATCGCCCCGCTGCAACCGGCCAACTGCGGCTTCGAGGTGGAAGGCTGGAGCCAACTGCTCAAGGACAAGTTCGCCGGTGCGCCGCTGAAGACCGTGGCCCTGCGCCTGGGCGACGAGCCGGCCCGCCCGGGCGAGTTCGTGCTCACCGCCAGCGGCATCGAGGGCAGCCTGGTCTATGCGCTGTCCGCCCGCATCCGCCAGGGCATCGCCCGCGACGGCCGCGCCACGGTGCACCTGGACCTACTGCCCAACCACCCGCTGGAGAAGGTCATCAAGGCCCTGGCCAGGCCACGCGGCGCGCGCTCCATGGCCAAGCACCTGCACGGCCAGCTGGGCATCGACGGGGCCAAGGCCGGGCTGCTGCGCGAGCTGACCCCGGCCGAAGTGTTCACCGACCCGGCGCGTCTCGCCGCCGCCATCAAGGCACTGCCCATCACCCTGGTGCGCCCGCGCCCGCTGGACGAGGCCATCAGCTCCGCCGGCGGCGTGCCCTTCGAGGCGCTCGACGAAAACCTCATGCTCAAGGCCCTGCCCGGCCTGTTCTGCGCCGGCGAAATGCTCGACTGGGAAGCCCCTACCGGCGGCTACCTGCTCACCGCCTGCTTCGCCAGCGGCCGCCGCGCCGGGCTGGGCATGCTGGCGTGGCTGGCCGCCGCAGGCCGCTGATTCAGGCCGGCAACGGCGGGGCCATGCCGCGCTCGGCGGCGCTCTGCTCGCGCAGTGTTTCGAGAAAGCGCTGCAGCACCGCCGAGTCGTCGCCCGCGCGGTAGATGGCGTACAGCGGCACCTCCGGCAGCGCCGGCTGCAGGCGGCGGAACACCACACCGGCCGGCGCCAGCTGTTCCAGCGACGCCGGCAGCAGCGCCACGCCGAACCCCGCCTGGACCAGCCCGAGCAGCGTCTGCACCTCGATCACCTGCTGGCGGATCAGCGGGCTGAAACCCACCTGCACGCAGCACTGCACGAGGAAGTTGGCGAAGCTCGACTGGTTCAGCTCCAGGGTGACGAAGAATTCGCCGGCCAGATCGACCGGCGCCAGCGACGCCTGCTGGGCCAGCGGATGCTCCGCCGGCAGCACGGCGCGCAGGGGCTCGTAGAGCAGCAGTTCGTTGCGCAGGCCGGGGTCGTCATGGCCGACGCGGAACACGCAGACGTCGATGCGGTGCTCCTTCAGCGCCATCAGCTGCGCCGCCGGGGTCATCTCGTGCAGGCGCCAGCGCACGTCCGGGTAGTGGACGCGGAAGCGGTTCAGGGCCCGGGGCAGTACGCCGACCATCACCGAGCTGATCATGCCGATCTCCAGCTCGCCCAACTGGCCGCGCGCGGTCTGGCGGGTGAGGTCGAGCGCGCGGTTGAGTTGCTCGAACACCAGCGGCACCTGCTGCTTGAGGGTGCGGCCGGCCTCGGTGAGTTCCACCCGGTGGTGGCTGCGCTCGAACAGCCGCGTGCCCAGGGCCTCTTCCAGCAGGCGTATCTGCTGGCTCAGGGGCGGCTGCGACATGTGCAGCCGGGTGGCCGCACGACCGAAGTGCAGCTCATCGGCGAGCACCGAGAAATAACGCAGCAGTCGTAAGTCCATGCAGCCTCCGCAGCCCGTTCAGATCACCCCGTTCAGCCCAGCGCATCCAGCACCAGCGGCGTATCACGCAGGCGCTTGCCGGTGAGCCGGAACACCGCGTTGGCGATGGCCGGCGCCACCGCCGGGCTGGCCAGTTCGCCGACGCCGCCGGGCTTGTCCCGCGCGCCTTCGAGCACCTGGATGTCCAGCGCCGGCATGTCCGACATGCGCGCCACCCGGTAGTCATGGAAGTTGCTTTGCACCACCTGGCCCTGGCGGATGTCGAGGCGGTCGAACAGCGCATGGCCGAGCCCCCACATCAGCCCGCCCTGGAGCTGTTCCTCCACCCCGCCGGGGGACACCGCCAGCCCGCAATCCACCACGCAGGTGAGGCGCTCCACCTGCACCGTGCCGTTGCGCCGGGCCACCTGGGCGATCACCGCGATGAAGCTGCCGTAGCCCTGGTTGGTGGCAATGCCCAGGGCCGAGTCGGGCCCGGGCGCAGTGCCCCAGCCGGCGCGCCGGGCCGCGGTGCGCAGCACCTCCACGTGGCGCGGGCGCTCGTGCATGTGCGCCAGGCGGAAGTCCAGCGGGTCACGGCCGGCGGCCTGGGCCAGCTCGTCCATGAAGCTCTCCACCGCGAAGACGTTGGGGATGAAGCTCACCGAGCGGTACCAGCCGCTGGGCACGCCGCTTTCGTGGCGCAGCCAGGCCAGGTCCAGGTGCGGCGCGCGGTAGGCGAAGTCGAACGCGCTGATGGCCTCGGTGGTGCTGTAGTCCATGCGGTCCGGGCGCTCGAAGTAGCCCGGCTCCCACATCTCCGGCGAGGCCGGTGCCACCGCGCGCAGCCGCAGCGCCTGCAATCCGCCCTCGCCGTCCAGGGCCCCTTCCAGGCGGTGCAGGGTGGCCGGGTGGCCGTAGAGGGCGCGCATCTCGTCCTCGCGGCTGTTCATCAGCTTCACCGGCACCCTGGCCTGGGCGGCCAGGTAGGCCACCTCGAACAGCCAGTACTTGGCCTCCCGCGCGCCGAAGCTGCCGCCGGAGACCATTTCGTCGATATGCACCTTTTCCGGCGGCAGGCCGCAGACCACCTCGGCCGCCTCCATGGCGAAGGACGGCACCTGCACGCCGCCCTTGAAGGTGATCCCGCCCGCATCCAGCCAGGCGATGACGCACACCGGCTCCAGGGGGTTCTGCATCTTGGCGGGCATGCGGTAATCGGCCTTGATCACCCGCCCGGCGCCGCCCAGGGCCGCAGCGGCATCGCCGGCCTGCAGCGTCGGCACCGGCGCGGCGTCGACGGCTTCCAGCGCCTTGGCCTGGACCCCGGCCAGCTGCGCGCTGTCGAAATCCGCCAGGCCGCCCTGCCACTCCACCACCAGCGCGGCGCGCCCCAGCTTGGCGGCCCAGTAGTCGTCGGCGAGCACCGCCACGCCTTCCTGGTTGCCGCCGAGCACCTTGTCCTGCGCGGGGATGCGCATCACCCGGTGCACGCCGGGCACCTTCAGCGCCGCGCTGTCGTCGATCCTCGCCACCCGGCCGTTGACCACCGGGCTGCGCTGCACCACCGCCACCCACATGCCCGGCACCCGGGCGTCGATGCCGTACTCGAAGCGCCCGCGCACCTTGTCCGTCGCGTGGCGCTTGTGGCGCAGCTTGCCGATGTAGCGGAACTGCGCCGGGTCCTTGAGCTTCACCTCCTTCGGCGCCGGCAATTGCGCGGCGGCGTCGGCCAGCTCGCCGTAGCCCGCGCGGCGACCGCTGGCGGCGTGCAGCACCTGCCCGCCCCGGGTGGTGCAATCACTGGGGGCCACGCCCCAGCGCAGCGCCGCGGCCTCCACCAGCAGGGTGCGCGCGGTGGCGCCGGCCTCGCGCAGGCGCCCGTACTCCAGGGAGACGCTGGTGCTGCCGCCGGTGGAAAACACTTTCCACAACGGGTGCCGGTAGGCCTCGAAGAAGGGGTTCTCGGGGGTGATGACCTGCACCTCCAGCGGGTCCAGGTCCAGTTCCTCGGCGACGCAGGCGGCCAGCGCGGTGTGGGTGCCGGTGCCGGAGTCGTGCTTGTGCACCACGATCCTCACCGTGCCGTCGGCCAGCACCCGCACCCAGGCGTTGGGCTCGAAGGGCGCCGTGGCCCCGGCGGCCGTGCCGAGTTCGCGCCCGGCCTGGGCGCCGCCCAGGTGGAAGCCGATGGCCACGCCCGAGGCCAGGGTCGCCGAATGCTTGAGGAAGGTGCGCCGCGCCAGCGGCCGGGCCAGGCTCATGACGCCTCCCCGCGCTCGGCGGCGGCACGCTTGATGGCCTTGGCGATGCGCGGATAGGTGCCGCAGCGGCAAAGGTTGCCGGCCATGGCCGAGCGGATGGCGTCGTCGTCGATGGAGCTGCCGGAGGCCAGAAGCGCCGCCGCCGACATCAACTGGCCGGACTGGCAGTAGCCGCACTGCGGCACGTCCTCCTCGACCCAGGCACGTTGCAGCGGGTGGTCGCCCTCGGCGGACAGCCCTTCGATGGTGGTGATCGCATGCCCCGCCGCAGCCGCCAGGGGGAACTGGCAGGAGCGGATCGGCGTGCCGTCCAGGTGCACCGTGCAGGCGCCGCAGAAACCACCGCCGCAACCGAACTTGGTGCCGGTCAGGTACAGGCGGTCGCGCAGTACCCAGAGCAAAGGCGTGGACGCCAGCGTCCCTTCCAACTGATGGCGCGTGCCATTCACCACGATCTCGATCATGCCGGGCGCTCCTTGAACTGAGGCGAGAATTCGCGTGTAGTCGTGCCGCCCCATAGTGGGTGGGAGCTGTGGCGCCAGCCAGCGACGATTTCCGCCAACCCGTGTAAGCAGGACTAACAGCCATGTACAAGCGATACCCGTCGCTGCAGTCGATGAGCGCGTTCCTCCAGGCGGCCCGCACCGGCAGCTTCTCCCAGGCCGCCCGCGACCTGGACCTCAGCCACAGCGCCGTGAGCCAGCAGATCCGCACGCTGGAGGAATTCGTCGGGCAGCCGCTGTTTCTCCGCGAGAAGGGCCGCAGCAGCCTCACCGACGCCGGCCAGCTGTTCGCCGGGATGCTCGCCGACGGCCTGATGCAGATCGACAAGGCGCTGTCCTCGGTGAGCAACCGCGAGCTGCCCCGGCGCATGACCCTGGATGTCGACGCCGAGCTGGCGCAGAGCTGGCTGAACGCACGGTTGCCGACGCTGCTGGCGCTGTTCCCCGGCCGCGAGATCCTCTTCCTGTCCATGCCGCGCCTGGAGCGCCAGGCGTTCGAGCG
This sequence comes from Pseudomonas sp. 57B-090624, assembly GCF_003234055.1. Taxonomy (NCBI): domain Bacteria; kingdom Pseudomonadati; phylum Pseudomonadota; class Gammaproteobacteria; order Pseudomonadales; family Pseudomonadaceae; genus Pseudomonas; species Pseudomonas sp. 57B-090624. The sequence goes on along the minus strand of NZ_QKRU01000106.1, from coordinate 9,033 downwards.
CGTCGACCTCAGCCTGCGCTACGGCTACGGCGAGTGGCAGGACTGCGAGTTCGCCCCCCTCTGCGACGACCGCGTCACCCCGGTCGCCTCCCCCGCGCTGCTGCAACGCCACGGCCTGGTCGCGCCCATCGAGCCGGCCGAGGTGCTGAAACTCCCGCTGCTGGGCTACTCGCGCCGATCGTGGATTCCCTGGCTGGATGCCGCCGGGCTGGAACCGATGGAGCCCCAGGCGACCATGGTCTTCGACAACGTCGCCAACCTGCTGGCCGCCGCCGAGGCCGGCACCGGCGTGGGGCTGGTGCGCGGCCTGCTCTCCGCCGACGCCCTGCGCGAAGGCCGCCTGGTGCGCCTGACCCGCACCAGCATTCCCGCGCACTACAACCTCTACGCCCTCTGGCCCCACGGCGGCGCCGAGAAGGTCGCGCCCATGGTCGATGCGATCCGCGAGATGGCGGCGAAAACGTTCGAAGGGATCGGGTGAGCACCTGGAAGCCCGATCGCGACCCATCCTACGGCGGGCAATGCACTCGCAGGATGGGTAGAGCGAAGCGAAACCCATGCTGGCGGAGCGAGCACCGAGCCACGGGAAAAGCGGCGGCGCTGCACGGACATGACCGCTGTGTAGGGTGGAGGTCGCTTTTTTCATCCACCAGGCGGAGTCGGACCGGGCACGCCGTTATGCCTGAGGCGCCGCATTGATGGGTTTCGCGTAGCTCTACCCATCCTACGGAAGCCACTAGCGCGGTGAATTCGTGCCCAACGCGGGCATGGCGCTGTGGATAACCCCTTGCAAATCATCCTCTTGCGGGGCCGATATCCAGCGCATATCAACCCAGCGGCCAAATAGTATTGGTCGCGCTCCGAAGCCCCTCCCGATACTGCGGACCAAGCGACAGCTCAGGTCCTGTGCGCCCTGCAACGAGGCGCGGGAAGGTGCTGCGAGGCACCTAGCAATGGCCATTGCACAGGTCGATCTGTTGCGAACCGGAAGGTCTTCCTTCCCCGCACTATCAGGAGATCGAACTGTGATCATCGATATCAGTTGCTACCCCACCGATCGGGTGGACCTCGCCTGGAGGCACGACGGTGACCCCTTCACCGGCGAGCGCCTGCTGGAGATGATGGATGGCCCCTATCTGGTCAACGGCAAGCCGCGCCGCATCGACAAGGCCTTCATCCAGCCGCCCCAGGGCAACACCATCTACACCTGGACCGACGGCGAGCTGTCGGGCCGCGAATCCATCGACGCCTACATGGCCTACACCCTGAAGATGGTCCAGACCTACCCGGACCGCTTCATCGGCTGCTTCGTCTACAACCCCCGCTGCGGCGTGCAGAACGGCGTCGAGGCCATCGAACGCTACGTCACCGAGCACGGTTTCAAGATGGTCCAGATGCAGGCCAACATGCATGCCTACCGCCCGGACCGCGCCCTGGACTGGGTACGCCCGGCCTTCGAGAAATGCGCCGAGCTGGGCGTGCCGGTGAAGCTGCACACCGGTGACGGCCCCTACAGCATCCCCTCCGAGTGGGTGCCGATGATCAAGGAGTTCCCCAACGTCGACTTCATCATGGCGCACTTCGGCGTGCAGACCGGTGGCGTCTACGTGTTCGAGCCCATGCAGTGGGCCATGGAGCTGCCGAACGTCTATTGCGAATCCGGCTGGTGCCTGCAATCGCGCATCGTCGAGTTCGCCAAGGTCCTGCCGACCCACAAGATCCTCTTCGGCACCGACACCCCGCCCAACGAGCCGGGCATGTGGCTGCGCCTGCTGGAGGTGCTGTGCATGGAGCCGCCCCAGGGGCTGGACCTGGACGAGGACACCCTCGAGGACTACCTCGGCAACAACACCGCCCGGATGATCGGCCTGGAGCCGACCCCGCCGCCGCGCAGCCTCGCCGAGGCCGAGGCGCTGCTGAAGAGCCCCGTCACCACGCAACTGGCCAGGAGCTGATGCGATGATCATCGACACCCACCTGCACCCCACCAACCTGGTCGACGAGGCCTGGCGCCACACCGGCATGCCCTTCACCGGCGAGCGCATGCTCAAGCTGATGGACGGCCCCTACATGATCAACGGCAAGCCGCGCCGCATCGACATGGGCTTCATCCAGCCGCCGCCGGGCAACACCGGCTACCGCGACGGCAACCGCCGTGGCCGCGAGGGCGTGCGCGACTACATGTCCTACATCGCCGAGCTGTGCGTGAAGTACCCCGACCGCTTCATCGGCAACTTCACCTTCAACCCGCGCTGGGGCCCGGAGAACGGTGCGGCGGAGCTGGAATTCCACGTCAAGGAATACGGTTTCAAGATGCTCAAGCTGCACGCCAACATGCACGGCTACCGCCCCGACCGCGCCCTGGACTGGCTGCGCCCGGCGATGAAGGTCTGCGCCAAGTACAACATCGTGGTGCTGATCCACACCGGTGACGGGCCCTACACCATCCCGACCATGTTCTACCCGATCATCCGCGAGTTCCCGATGGTGAACTTCATCATCGGCCACTTCGGCATCCAGACCGGCGGCAACTACTCCTTCGAGGCCTTCTGGATGGCGATGGACACGCCCAACGTGTACTGCGAGTCGGGCTGGTGCTTCCAGTCGCGCATCGTCGAGTTCGCCAAGGAGCTGCCGCGCCACAAGATCGTCTTCGGCACCGATTCGCCGCCGAACGAGCCGGGCATGTGGCTGCGCGAGCTGGAGGTGCTCTGCTCGCCCGCCCCGCAAGGGCTGGGCATCGACGAGGACCACCTGGAGGACTACCTGGGCAACAACATCGCGCGCCTGGTGGGCATCGACCCGACGCCGCCGCCCAAGGACCTGGCGGAGGCGGAGATCCGCCTGACCACCACCTACCTCTAGGGTTTCCACTGCGGTACTTACAGGCTCCCGGGGACCGCGCGCGGTCGGCCAGCCGGCCGGCTGCGCGCAGGGCTCGGACACCCGCGCCCCGGGACGCCTGCTTTTCGAGAGGTGCGACATGACCCTGCCGAGCTTTGCCACGACCCAGGATTTCCACGCGTTCATCGAGGCCTACCGCGAGCGCTTCGCCGACGACGTGCTGACCATCAAGGAACCCCTTTCCGCCGACCAGGACGTCACCGCCCTGGTCGATGCCCTGGCCGCCCGGGGCCGCCACCCGCTGCTGATCTGCGAGCGGGTGGGCAACCTCGGCGTGCCGGTGGCGACCAACCTGTTCGCCTCGCGCCCCCGCATCGCCCGGCTCTTCGGCACCACCCCGGCGAAGCTCCACGAGGCGTTCCAGGCCCGCGCCAACGCCCCCGTTCCGCCGGTCTACCTGGCCACCGGCCCGGTGCTCGACGAGGTGATCGAGGGCGAGGCCCTGGACCTGGCGCTGCTGCCGATGCTCAAGCACTTCGACAGCGACCGCGGGCCCTACATCACCAACGCCATCATCGTCGCCCAGGACCCGGTCACGGGCGTGGCCAACATGAGCTACCACCGCTCCATGCGCCATGCCCGCCAGGCCCTGGCCACCAGCCTGCATTCCCGCGGCCACCTGTGGCGCATGCTGCAGGCCGCCCGCGAACGCGGCGAGGAGCTGCCGGTGGCCATGGTGGTCGGCGCCCACCCGCTGTTCATGCTGGCCGCCGCCGCGCGCCTGCCCTATGGCGCCGACGAGCGCGCCGTGGCCGGCGGCCTGTTCGGCGCGCCCCTGGAGCTGGTGAAGACGCCGCGCTACGGCATCGGCGTGCCGGCCCACGCGGAGTTCGTGCTGGAGGGCGCCATCGACCCCACCGCCTATGCCGAGGAAGGCCCCTTCGGCGAGTTCAGCGGCTACTCCTCCGACCGTTCCACCAACAACGTGCTGCGCGTCGACACCCTGTTGCGCCGCCGCGATGCCTGGCTGGTGGACGTGGTGGGCGGCCGCTACGCCGAGCACCTGACCCTGGCGCGCCTGCCCCGCGAGGCGGAGATGAGCGAGAAGCTCAAGGCGCGCTTCCCGGCGGTGACCGCCGTGCACTACCCCAACTCCGGCACCCACTTCCATTGCTACGTGGCGCTGGACCAGAGCCGCGACGGCGAGGCGCGGCAGATCATGCTGGCCCTGCTCGGCTGGGACCCGTACCTGAAGACGGTGATCGCGGTGGACAGCGACATCGACATCAGCGACGACAGCCAGGTGCTCTGGGCGCTGGCCACGCACTTCCAGCCGCACCAGGACCTGTTCACCATCGACGGCCTGCCGGGCAGCCCGCTGGACCCGTCCTCCTCGGCCAACGGCACCACCTCGCGCATGGGCCTGGACGCCACCCGCAGCAGCGGCTTCGACGGCATCCGCGCGCAGCTCGACCCGCGCATCCAGGGGCGCATGCGCCAGCTATTGAAGGGCTACCTGCCGGGGGGCGCGTCATGACGGCCCCCCGTCGCCTGGTGGTGGGCATCAGCGGCGCCTCGGGCTTCATCTACGGCGTGCGCCTGCTGGAGCTGCTGGAACAGCTGGGGATCGAGAGCCACCTGGTGCTGAGCCGCGCGGCGCAGCTGACCATGGCCCACGAGACCGACTACAAGCTGGCCGACGTCATCGCCCGCGCCAGCCACCACCACCGCGCCGAGGACGTGGCCGCCGGCATCGCCAGCGGCTCGTTCCGTTGCCTGGGCATGGTGGTGGCGCCCTGCTCCATGCGCACCCTGGCGGAGATCGCCAGCGGCGCGTCCTCGAGCCTGCTGACCCGCGCCGCCGACGTCACCCTCAAGGAACGCCGGCCGCTGGTGCTGATGGCGCGGGAGACGCCGCTGACCCTGGCGCACCTGCGCAACATGACGGCGGTCACCGAGATGGGCGGGATCATCGCCCCGCCGGTGCCGGCCTTCTACGCCCGCCCGCAATCGCTTTCACAGATGGTCGACCACAGCCTAGGCCGGGTGCTCGACCTGTTCGGCCTCGACGCCGGCACCGCGCTGCGCTGGGGCGAACCCGCCCCGGACGCCAACGCCGACGGCGGCCATTCCGCAACCCCGAAGGAGCTCGCATGAACACTGCATTCAACGCCCCGACGCCCAACCGCAAGATCCCGGTGACCATCCTCACCGGCTTCCTCGGGGCCGGCAAAACCACCCTGCTCAACTACATCCTCAAGGAGAACCACGGCCACAGGATCGCCGTGATCGAGAACGAGTTCGGCGAAGTCGGCATCGACGGCGACCTGGTGCTCAGCTCCGAGAGCGAGGAGATCTACGAGATGGTCAACGGCTGCGTGTGCTGCACCGCCGAGGTCCGCGAGGACCTGGTGCGCATCATCCGCGAGCTGGTGAAGCGCCCGGTGCGCCTGGACCGCATCCTCATCGAGACCAGCGGCCTGGCCGACCCCTACCCGGTGGCGCAGAGCTTCTTCATCGACGACCCGATCGCCGCCGAAGTGGAGCTGGACGCCATCGTCACCCTGGTGGACGCCAGGCACGTCGCCCAGCACCTGGAGGACCTGCAGCTGGACGGCGTGGACAACCAGGCGGTGGACCAGATCGTCTGTGCCGACCGCATCATCATCAACAAGGTGGACCTGGTGAACGGCGAGGAACTGGCCGACCTGCAAGGCAAGGTGCGCAGCCTCAACGCCACCGCCGAGATGGTGACCTCCAGCTACGCGCGCATCGACCTGGACGGCATCCTCGGCGTCGGCGCCTTCGAGGCCACCCGCAAGCTGATGGAGATCGGCGCCGAGCACCATGACCATGACCATGACCATGACCATGACCACCACGAACATGCTGCGGACACCGACCACGAGCACGACCCCAGCGTCAGCTCGGTGGGCATCGCCGTGACCCAGGCCATCGACCTGATGGCCTTCCACCGCTGGATCAGCGACCTGCGCCAGCGCCACGCCGACACCCTCTACCGCATGAAGGGCGTGCTCGCCGTCGAGGGCGAGGACCAGCGCTACGTGCTGCAGGGCGTGCACAGCCTGGTGGAGTTCCGCGCCTCCACGCCCTGGGGCAACGAGGTGCGCACCAGCAAGATCGTGTTCATCGGCCGCGACCTCGACCGCGCCGCCCTCAACCAGGGGTTCGCCGCCTGCCTCGCAGGCTGACCACGCTCCGGGCTGCCGCTACGCCCGTGAGCCGGGCGACGGCCCTGGGCACACTGAACGGGTTCCCTCAGCAACAAGAACAATTCGCCAGAGGACTTACACCATGAATTCAGCCGTGCACCCGGTAGACCAGGTTCTGCCGCTCCGTCAGATGCTCACCCTCGGCCTGCAACACATGGCCGTCTCGTACATCGGCGCCATCGCCGTCCCCCTGATCGTCGCCAGCGCCCTGAAGATGTCCCAGCCGGACACCGTGCTGCTGATCAGCACCACGCTGTTCTGCTGCGGCATCGCCACCCTGATGCAAACCCTGGGCTTCTGGAAGTTCGGCGTGCGCCTGCCGATCCTCCAGGGCGCGGCCTTCAGCAGCGTGGGGCCGGTGATCGCCATCGGCAGCAACCCCGATGTCGGCGTCGCCGGCATCTGCGGCGCGGTGATCGGCGCCGGGGTCTTCACCATGCTGGTGGCGCCCTGGGTGGGGCGCCTGCGACGGCTGTTCCCGCCGGTGGTCACCGGCTGCATCGTCACGGTGATCGGCCTGCAGCTGTTCCCCATCGCCTACGAATGGGCCGGCGGCGGGCGCAACCACAGCGACTTCGGCGCCCCCGGCTTCCTGCTGGTGACGCTGGTGGTGCTGGCGGTGATCCTGCTGGTGACCCGCTACGGCAGCCCGCTGCTGCGCAACATGTCGGTGCTGATCGGCATGCTGGTGGGCGGCGGTCTGGCCTACGCGCTGGGCATGGGCAACTTCCATGGCGTGGAGGAGGCGCCCTGGCTGACGGTGCCGGTGCCCTTCCACTTCGGCGTGCCCACCTTCGCGCTGATCCCCATCGCCACCCTGGTGGTGGTGATGATCGTGCAGATGGTCGAATCCATGGGCCTGTTCGTGGCCATCGGCGACATCGTCGAGCGCCCGGTGGAAGACCGCCAGGTGGTCGCCGGGCTGCGTGCCAACGGCCTGTCCAGCGCCATCGCCGGGATGTTCGCCGCCTTCCCCTTCATCGCCTTCATGGAGAACGTCGGCCTGGTGATCCTCACCGGCGTGCGCAGCCGCTGGGTGGTGGCCGTCAGCGGGCTGATGATGTGCACCGTGGCGCTGATCCCCAAGGCCGGCGCCATCATCGCCTCGATGCCCACGGCGGCCCTGGGCGGCGCTGCCGTGGCCATGTTCGGCGTGGTCGCCGCTGCCGGCATCCAGACCCTGGCCAAGGTCGACTACGAGCGCAACCGCTACAACGTGCTGATCGTCGGCTTCACCATCGCCGCCGCCCTGGTGCCGGTGCTCTCCCCGGCCCTGTTCCATCAACTGCCCGAGTGGAGCCAGCCCTTCCTGCACAGCAGCGTGGTGATCGCCTGCCTGGTGTCGGTGGGCCTCAACGCCGCCCTCAACGGCATCGGCGTGCCGGAAGCCGCCAGCGGCAAGACCCTCCACGACGTGCTCTGAACCCGACCACAGGAGCTCTTCATGAACGACATCCTGATCAAGAATCCCCAGGCGGTGATGACCGGCCTGCGCGGCGACCGCGCCCGCGCCGGTGACGTCGACATCCGCATCCGCGACGGGCGCATCGCCGAGATGGCCAAGGACCTGCAGCCCGGTGCCGGCGAGCGGGTGATCGACGCGCGCCACTGCCTGGTCTACCCGGGCTGGATCAACACCCACCACCACCTGGCGCAGAACCTGCTCAAGGCCGTGCCCGCCGGCCTCAACCAGGACCTGCAGGGCTGGCTGGCCAGCGTCCCCTACCCGCGCCTGTCGCGCTTCACCACCGAACTGGTGCGCATCGCCGCGCGCCTGGGCATGGCCGAGCTGCTGCTGTCGGGCGTCACCACCTGCGCCGACCACCATTACCTCTACCACGCCCATGGCAGCACCGAGAGCGGCGACGCGCTGTTCGACATCGCCGAAGAATTCGGCATGCGCTTCGTGCTCTGCCGGGGCGGCGCGCTGGAGTCGGCCAACGCCCACCCGGGCTTCTCGAAGACCGCGCTGCAGCCGGAAAGCCTGGAACAGATGCTCGGCGACATCGAGCGGCTCAAGGCGCGCTACCACCAGGACACCCCGGACGCCCTGCGCCGGGTGGTGGTGGCGCCCACCACGCCGACCTTCTCGCTGCCGCCGACGCTGCTCCGCGAGCTGGCGCAGAGCGCCCGGCGCATGGGCCTGCGCCTGCACACGCACCTGTCGGAGACGCAGAACTACGTGAGCTTCTGCCGCGAGAAGTACAACTGCCTGCCGGTGGAGTTCGTCGCCGAGCACGAGTGGCTGGGGCCGGACGTGTGGTTCGCCCATATGGTCCACGCCCAGCCCTCGGAGATCCGCCTGCTGGCGCAGACCGGCAGCGGCATCTCCCACTGCCCGGTGAGCAACGCGCGCCTGGGCAGCGGCATCGCCCCGGTGCCGCAGATGGCGGCGGCCGGCGTGCCCATCTCCCTGGGGGTGGACGGCGTCGCCTCCAACGAGTCCGGGAGCATGGTGGGCGAGGCCAATACCGCCTGGCTGATCCACCGCGCCAACCAGGGCGCCTCGGCCACCCTGGCCGAGGACGTCATCCACTGGGGCACGGCCGGCGGCGCCAGGGTGCTGGGCCTGGGCGCGGTGGGCACCCTGGAAGTGGGCCAGGCCGCCGACCTGGTGCTCTACGGCCTGGACCACCCGCGCTTCTTCGGCTTCCACGACCCGGCCCTCGCCCCGGTGCTGGCCGGCGAGCCGATGGCGGTGCGCTACAGCCTGGTGGGCGGGCGCCTGGTGGTGGATGACGGGGTGATCCCGGGGCTCGATGTCGAGCGCCTGCGCCGCGAGGCCCTCGACGGCGTGCAGCAGCTGCTGCAGGGCGACTGAAGCCGGAAAGCCGCGCTGCCCGGGGCTCAGGGCGGCGCGGTGGGCGGCTCGGCGGGGCACTCGCGAAACGTGGCACGAAAGTGCTAATTTCGCCTTCCCCTGCCCTTCCGAGCCCCCGCCATGGCCCTGACCTTC
>NZ_QKRU01000105.1:0-15303 GCF_003234055.1 Pseudomonas sp. 57B-090624 | reverse complement strand
GTGGCCGGGGGGCGGACAGGCTGCACGTGCTCGCCGACCGTCTGCGCGGTCCGGGCTTCGTGGGTCGAGTGCAGCGGATGGTGCGATAGAGCTCGGCCGAGGAAAATTATTAAAAATATGCTCGGTGGATAAGAAAAAGCTCGGCAGCGCGGCAGCCCATGCCGCGGTGCCTGGGGTATGTTTCGCAGGGACGATCCCGCCCACAACCAGCTGCCCGGCCATGACCGCAGGTGGCACGCGACGCCGAGGTGCCCCGTGGCGAACTACACCCTGCGACAACTCAAGTACTTCGTGACGACCGTGGAGTGCGGCAGCGTGGCCGAGGCGTCGCGCAAGCTGTACATCGCCCAGCCGTCCATCTCCACCGCCATCAAGGGGCTGGAGGAGAGCTTCGGCGTGCAGCTGTTCATCCGCCACCACGCCCAGGGCGTGTCGCTCACCCCCAGCGGCTCGCGCTTCTACCGCAAGGCCCAGGACCTGCTGCGCATGGCCTGGGAGTTCGAGCAGAACGCCCTGGCGGTGAACGATGTTGTGGCCGGGCAGATCGACATCGGCTGCTTCGAGACCGTGGCGCCGCTCTACCTGCCGGGGCTGATCGCGGGTTTTCGCGAGCGCTACCCGGGGGTGGAGATCCGCATCGGCGATGGCGAGCAGCAGGAGCTGGTGCAGGGCCTGACCGCCGGGCGCTTCGACCTGGCGATCCTCTACCAGCACGAGCTCGACGCCACCATCGAGACCGACCCCCTGATGCCGCCGCAGCGGCCCTACGCGCTGCTGCCGGAGAACCACCGCTTCGCCCACCAGGCCCAGGTGTCGCTGCGCGACCTGGTGCTGGAGCCGATGATCCTGCTCGACGTGCAGCCGAGCCGGACCTACTTCGTCAGCCTGTTCGAGGAGCTCGGCCTGAGCCCGAATATCGGCTTCAGCTCACCCTCCATCGAGATGGTGCGCGGCATGGTCGGCCAGGGTTTCGGCTTCTCGGTGCTGGTCACCCGGCCCCATTCCGAATGCACCTACGACGGCAAGAAGGTGGTGATGGTGGACATCGCCGAGCCCGTCACCGGCTCCGGCCTGGTGGCCGCCTGGCTCAAGCGCGCCCAGCTGACCAAGCCGGCGCAGATGTTCGTCGACTACTGCAAGGAACACCTGCCCGGCGGCAGCGCGCCGGCGCCCGTCCCGGGCGATTGACCACCGATGGGAGCGAATTCATTCGTGAAAGCGGCGTCTTGCGGTTCGTAGGATGGGTAGAGCGAAGCGAAACCCATGCGGTTACGGGTCGCTCCGCATCGATGGGTTTCGTACCTCTACCCATCCTACGAAGAGCGCCGGTGCCTGGGGCTAGGCCTCAACCCGCCCCGCTTCCTCCAGCAACGCCTGCAACCGCTCGCCGTCCAGCGCCGGGCAGATGCCTTGCGGCTTCTGCATCACGGCGTCCTCGGCGGCGAGCATGGCGTTGAGGATGGCCTCGTCCGTGCTTTCGACCGCCGCCAGGTAGAGGGCGTCGATGTGTTCGTCGTTGAGGCACTCCAGGCTGAAGCGCCCGCCCGGGGTGAGCTGGGGCAGGGGGCGCGGGTTGGCCACGCTGAAGGCGAGGAAGATGTCCCCCGAGTTGTTGCCCCCCGGCGTGCCGCCCAGGCCGATGCCGAGGCCGGCGCGCTGGGCCAGGCGGCGCAGCTGGTGGGGCAGCAGCGGGGCGTCGGTGGCGAGGATGACGATGATCGAGCCGCGCTCGCGGTCCAGCCCCTGGGGCTGCTCGCCCAGGGCCTTGCCCACCGGTACGCCGAGCACCTTGAGCCAGTCGCGCTGGCCGTGGTTGGCCTGCACCAGGGCGCCCAGGGTGTAGGCCTGGCCGTCGATCTCCAGCAGCCGCGAGGCGGTGCCGGTGCCGCCCTTGAAGCCGTAGCAGATCATGCCGTTGCCGCCGCCGACGTTGCCCTCGGCGATGGCGCCGTCGCGGGCGTCCGCCAGCGCCGCCAGGGCATCGGCCTCGGTGACGTGCTGGCCGTTGATGTCGTTGATCACCCCGTCGTAGGTCTCGGCCACCACCGGCATCGCCCACAGGTGGCTGGCCTCCCAGGCCTGCGCGTAGTGGTCGATGGTCCAGCGCGTGGCGGCGTGGTGGACGATGCCGACGCTGTGGGAGTTGGTGATGCACACCGGCCCGACGAAGTAGCCGCCGTGCTCGATCCAGTGGGTGCCGGTCATCTCGCCGTTGCCGTTGAGGGCGTGGAAGCCCGCCCACACCGGCTGCGGCTCGCGCTCCAGGCCCCGGGGGAGGATGGCGGTGACGCCGGTCTTGATGCGCTTGCCGCTGGCGGCGATGCCGTCGAGGGTGCGGTAGCCGACGCGCACGCCGGGCACATCGGTGATGGCGTTGTTGGGGCCGGGCCGGCCGGGGACGGCCAGCCCGAGTTCACGGGCGCGTGGTTTAGCCATGGGCATTCTCGGCAGGGGACGTGGCGGGCTTGCGGTTGCGCAGGTAGAGCCCGAGGGAGGCGATGAGCAGCGAGGCGATCAGCAGCAGGGTGGCGATGGCGTTGATCTCGGGCTTGATGCCGCGGCGGATCATCCCGTAGATGAACACCGGCAGCGTGGTGGCATCGACCCCGGAGATGAAGTAGGTGATCACCAGGTCGTCCATCGAGATGATGAAGGCCAGCAGGGCGCCGCCGAGCACGCCGGGGAGGATCTGCGGCAGGGTGATGCGGCGGAAGGTGGTCCAGGGCGAGGCGCCGAGGTCCGCCGAGGCCTCTTCCAGGCGCGTGTCCATCCCCGCCAGGCGGGCGCTGACGATGAGGAACACGTAGCTGATGAGGAAGGTGCAGTGGCCGATGATGATCGACGTCTTGCCCAGGGGGATGCCGCTGCCGACGAAGAAGATCAGCAGGGCGATGCCGAGGACGATGTCCGGCATCAGCATCGGCAGGAACAGCAGCACCCGGTAGAAGCCCTGCAGGCGGAAGCGGTAGCGCGCCAGGGCGAGGGCGGTGAGGGTGCCGACCAGGGTGGCGATCAGCGTGGTGCTCAGGGCCACGATGAGGCTGGTGCGCAGGGCGGCCACCAGCTGGTCGGTGGACTCCACGTAGAGCGCGTTCTCGTTCAGCGCGCTGGAGAGGCCGAACAGGGTGCGGTACCAGTCCAGGCTGGCGCCGCTCCAGATCATCATGTTCACCGGGTTGGCATTGAACGAGTAGGCGACGATCAGGGCGATGGGCAGGTACAGGAAGGCGAAGAAGGCCAGGCTGTAGCCGCCGAGCAGGCCGCGCCCCAGGCGGGCGATGAGGGCGTTCATGCCAGCCCCTCCTTCACCTGGGCGCGTGACTGCCAGCGCACGTAGAGCAGCAGGAACACCAGCATGGCGGCCATGATCAGCATCGCCAGGGCGGCGCCGAAGGGCCAGTTGCGCGCGGCGAGGAACTGCTGCTCCACCAGGTTGCCGATCATCACCACCCGCGCGCCGCCCAGCAGCGAGGGCACGATGAAGTTACCCAGGCTGGGGATGAAGACGATGATCGAGCCGGCGGCGATGCCCGGCAGGGTCAGCGGGAAGACGATGCGCCAGAAGCTCTGCCAGCGGCTGGCGCCGAGGTCGGCGGAGGCTTCCAGCAGCTTGCGGTCGAGCTTCTCCACGCTGGCGTAGATGGGCATGAACATGAAGGGGATGAAGATGTAGGTCATGCCGATCAGCACGGCGGTTTCGCTGTAGATCAGGTTCAGCGGCCGGTCGGCCAGGCCCAGGGCCTGCAGCGCCAGGTTGAGGAAGCCGGTGGGCCGCAGGATCAGCACCCAGGCGTAGAGCCGCACGATCAGGCTGGTGAAGAACGGCAGGGTGATGAGGAAGAGGAAGAAGTTGCGCCGCCGCTCCGGCTGCCGCGCCACCCAGAAGGCTGCCGGGTAGCAGACCGCGAGGGTCAGCACGACGGTGATCGCCGCCAGCTTGAACGAGCGCAGCAGGATCTCCAGGTAGACGATGTCGAACTCTTCGTTGCTGCCGTCGGCCCAGCCGAGGATGCGGCCGAAGTTGTCCGGGTAGAAGGACCATTCCACGCCGCCGTACAGGCCCGGCTCCAGCAGGCTGTAGAGCGCCATGATGGCCATGGGCACGAGGAAGAAGCCGACGATCACCAGGGTCGCCGGGCTGAGCAGGGCCACCAGGCGCAGGCGTGCGCGGGCGGCGAGGGAAAGCGAAGTCATGGGCGGTTCTCCCTAGGCCAGCAGCAGGTGCGGGGCATCGGTGGCGTACCACAGCTGCACCCGCGCGCCGGCCTCGAGCGTGCTCATCAGCTCCCGCGAGGGGGCGCGCAGTACCGCCTTCACCGGGCTGCCGTGCAGGGTGCGCACGCTGAGTTCGAAGTCCTTGCCGATGAACACCTGTTGCAGCACGCGGCCTTCGATGCAGGCGTGGCGGGCCGGGTCGCCCGGGCAGGCGAGGTGGAACTGCTCGGGGCGCAGCATCGCCTGGAGCTTCTGCCCCGGCGCCAGGTCGGTGCGGCGCAGGCGCAGGGTGTCGCCCTGGGCGGTGGCGAACTCCACGGCGTCGCCGTGGTGGCGGGTGACGCGGCCGTCGAACAGGTTGCTCTCGCCGATGAAGCCGGCGACGAAGGCGTTGGCCGGGCGGTCGTAGATGTCTTCCGGGCTGCCCAGCTGCTGCACGTGGCCGCCATTGAGCACGACGATGCGGTCGGACATGGTCAGCGCTTCTTCCTGGTCATGGGTGACGAAGACGAAGGCGATGCCCAGCTCGCTCTGCAGGTTCTTCAGTTCGCGCTGCATGCTCTGGCGCAACTGGCGGTCGAGGGCCGAGAGCGGCTCGTCGAGCAGCAGCAGGGCGGGCTTGTTGACGATGGCGCGGGCCAGGGCGATGCGCTGCTGCTGGCCACCGGAGAGCTGGCCGGGCTTGCGCTTCTCCAGCCCCGCCATGCCCACCAGTTCGAGGGCGTCGGCCACCTGGCGGTTGCGCTGGGCCTTGGCGACGCCACGGATGTCCAGCGCGTAGCCGACGTTGTCGCCGACGCTGAGGTGGGGGAACAGGGCATAGCTCTGGAACACGGTGTGCACCGGGCGCAGGTGCGCGGGTACGTCGTTCATCCGTTGGCCCTGGATGCGCAGCTCGCCGCCGTCGAGGCCCTCGAAGCCGCTGATCACCCTTAGCAGGGTGGTCTTGCCGCAGCCGGAGGGGCCGAGCAGGGTGACGAATTCATTGCCGCCGACGCACAGGTCGACGCCGTCGAGGGCGCGGACGGCGTGGCCTTCCGGGGCACGGTAGTGCTTCACCGCAGCGGTGATCTGGACCACCGGTGCACTGTTGACGATGCAGGTCATGGAGAACTCCGGCGGGCGCGGGCGCGCCCGCGCTCTTGCTGGCTCAGTTGGCGGTGCGCACGCGGGTCCAGGCGCGGTCGTACTTCTTCAGGTCCTTGCCCAGGTCGTTGAAGATCTGCAGCTTGGCCATGACATCGGCCGGCGGGTTGACCTGCGGGTTGTCGCGCAGCTCGGCGGGCAGCAGCTTGAGCGCCTCGCGGTTGGGCGTGCCGTTCATCTGCTGCCGGGTGTTGAGGGCGGCGATCTCGGGGTTGAGGAAGAACTCCATGAAGCGCTTGGCGTTGGCCTTGTTCGGTGCGCTCCTGAGCACGCACATGTCTTCCTGGTACATCGTCGCGCCTTCCCTGGGGATGACGTAGGCGAGGTTCTGCGGGTCCTGCTTCACGTACATCATGGCGCCGACGAAGTAGTGTGCGGCGGCCACGTCGCCCGACTGCACCATGGGCACGCTGTCGTAGGTGAAGGCCGAGACCAGCGGCTTGCGCTCCAGCAGCCACTGCTCGGAGACCTTGAGGTCGGCGGCATCGGTGGTGTTGACCGACTTGCCGTTGACGATCAGGCCGACGCCCAGGGTCTCGCGCATGTCGTCGAGCAGGATGACCTTCTTGCCGGACTCGGCCAGGGCGAAGAAATCCGCCCAGGATTCGATGGGGCGGTCCACCTTGGTCTTGTTGTAGAAGATGCCGACGGTGCCCCAGGCGTAGGGCAGGCACTGCTCGCCCCTGGGGTCGGACTTGGCGCGGAGGAAGGCCGGGTCGATGTTGGCGAAGGCCGGGCTGGCGCCGATGTCGGTCTTCTCCAGCAGGCCCAGGGCGGACAGGGTGTCGTGCATGTGCACGGAGGGGAACACGATGTCGTAGCCGGTCGCACCGGCCTGGAGCTTGGCGAGCATTTCCTCGTTGCTGCCGTAGGTGTCCAGTGACACCTTGATGCCGGTCTCGGCGGTGAAGCGCTTGAGCACCTCGGGGTTGATGTAGTCGCCCCAGTTGTACAGGTGCAGCTCCTCGGCGGCCTGTGCGGCGCCGACGGTGAAGGCCAGGGTGGTGGCGAGCAGCGGCGCGGCGAGGCGGCGCAGAGGATGCAGCAGGGGATGAGCGGGCATGTTCCTGTTCTCCGTTCTGGGCCCGGCGCGGCTGGCGCGGGCCTGGCTGGGGCAGCTCTTGCATGGCCGATGGGCCGAAGGGGTAGCGGAAGAAACGGTGTTTTTATTTTTTGCCTCGCCGTGGAGCATAAAGTATGTTTCTTCCATCGATCAATACATTGACATTAATCTTCCAGAAATAGACAGGGAACCGGGCATGCTGGACAGCAAAGTGGAGCAGATCGACGGCAAGCTGACGCCGAACGAACGCACCCTGTGGGCCTATATCCAGGCGAACCTGGAGACCATCGCCTTCGAGAGCGGCGCCAGCCTGGCGCAGAAGAGCGGGGTCAGCCCCAACACCGTCAGCCGCTTCCTGCGGCGCCTCGGCTACAAGGGGCTGAAGAGCCTGAAGGAGGAGCTGCGCGACGACATCCGCGTGCAGTCGCTGCTCAACACCACCCTGATCGAGCGGGTGGAGAAGCAGCCCGATGACCTGCTCGCCCACCTCAACGAGGAGATCGACGCCCTCGTCAGCTTCGGCAACCAGCTCAACAGCCAGCACTGGCAGGACATCGTCACCCGTGTCGCCGAGGCCGAGCGTGTGTTCGTCTGCGGCTTCCAGACCATCCGCGGCCTGGCCGAGGACTTCGCCAGCCGCCTGTCGCTGGTGCGTTCGGGGGTGGAGTTCCTCGACCTCTACCGGGGTGTGCTCGGCCAGTGGGTGGACAGCCGCGACGAGCGCTGCTGCGTGGTACTGATCGACATCGCCCCCTACGCCGATGTCGGCATCGCCTTCGCCAACACCCTCAAGGAGGACACGGACCTGGTGGTGTTCACCGATGAATACGGCATCGCCCGGCACATCTCCACGCCCTGGATCGTCACCATGAAGACCAAGACCGGGCTGATCCTCGAATCCACCGGCGGCCTCACCAGCGCCCTCAACGTGCTGCTGCACTGCGTCGCCTCCAGGCGCAAGGGCGAGCTCAAGGACCGCCTCGCCGCCTACCGGGCGCGGGTCGAGAGCCTGAAGCTGTATCGGAGCTGAGGGGGCCTTGTCCGCTGGATGGGGCTTAGTGGGCCCCCGCGTGCGCGGGGGTGACGGTGGTTGGGGACGTTCCGCTTTACCCGTCATCCCCGCGAACGCGGGGATCCAGTAAGAGGCGCTGTTCAGTGGGCTTCTGCGTACGCGGGGGGGACGGTGGTTGGGGGCGCTTCGCCTCTTTCCGTCATCCTCGCGAATGCGGGGATCCAGTAGGGCCGGTGTTCTTGGGCCCCCGCATGCGCAGGGGTGACGCTGGTGTGGGGACGTTCCGCCTCACCCCGTCATCCTCGCGAACGCGGGGATCCACTAAAAGCCCTGGCTGACCAGTTCGTCCCACAGGTCGAGCCACTGTGGGTTCGTCGACTCGATCAGCTCCACCTTCCACTCCCTGCGCCATTTCTTCAGGCGCTTCTCGCGCTGGATGGCCTCCAGCATCGACCCGTGCATTTCGAAGTAGACCAGGCGTTTGATGCCATGACGTTGGGTGAAACCATCCACATAGCTGTTGCGATGCATCCAGATGCGCTTCACCAGGTCGGAGGTGACGCCGATGTAGAGGCTGCCGTTGAAGCGGCTGGCCAGGATGTAGACGGCGGGCTGGCGGGTGGCCATGGAATTGCTCCTCGGGATGGGAGCGGATCATGGTGCTATCAGTCGTTCTGAGAGGCTTCCGAACATCGGGTAGGGGATTTCTGGCGTGGCGGGTTCAGTGGATTCCCGCATTCGAAAGGATGACGAGGTATGCGGAACTTCGCGCCACTCCGTCACCCCCGTGAATGCGGGGGGGCACCCAAAGGCCCAAAGAACAGGGCCCCGCATCCGCGGGGCCCGGTCATGGCTGGTCGCGACCTACCTGGCAGGCACCAGCTTCAGCGTTCCCTGGGTATTGGCCTTCACGTCCTCTTCGCTCATGTGCATCGGCACGTACTCGCCCTTGACGTAGCGCTCGGCCTGGTCGTCGTAGTGGCGGTCGAAGACCACGCCACTCTGGCCCACCGGGTTGATGCCGATGGCGTGGGCCGGATCGGCCATGTCGACCAGGCGGCGGGTGGAGGGGCCGTAGACCACTTCCCAGGGCGCCGGGCCGACGCGGTTGGACAGGTTGTTGGGCACCTCGTGGCCGCCGGGTGCGGCGAAGGGGCCGACGTTGAACAGCTTGTCCAGCGGCTTCTGCATGCCCAGCGGGTGGCCGTGGGTGAGGGTGTGGGCGCGGCCCCAGGCCCATTTCGAACCGTCCGCGCCTAGGGTCTGCTTCAGGTGGGCGAGGCTGGCCTGCCAGGCGGCCTTCACCGTATCGGCACGGGTCTCGCGGGCGTCGGTGCCGCGCACGTCCCACCAGGGCGAGTCGGCGTCGGCGGCCAGGCGCGGCAGGGCCACGTCGAGCACGCGGGTGGACAGCAGGTTGTCGAAGAAGGCGTCGCCCAGCTCGTCGTGGAAAGCGCCACGGGCCAGCTCGTAGACCAGTTGTTCGAAGACGGTCGCGGCAGTGGAATCCAGCGGGTGGTCGCCCTGCCAGGCGGCCAGTTGCTCGATGAGGGCGCGCTCGGCGTCGTCGGCCGCGGCGGCGCGCAGCTCGCCCAGCAACGGGGCGAGCAGGCGCGGGCCGTAGCCGGTGGCGGTTTCCAGCTGCAGGGCGCGGCTGTTGTCCTGGTCCCACTTCACGTCCTTCTGCGCGAGCAGCTGGTCCAGGCGCTGGCCGCGGTCCGGCAGGTTGTAGTAGCCGGGGATGGCGACGCCGGTGGGCGACTGCGGCTGGTAGTTGGCCGAGACGATGTAGCCGCGCTCGGGGTTCTCCTCGTGGGGGTTGGCGCTGAAGGGCAGGTAGCCGGGCTTGTCCGCCTGGCCGCTGGCACCGTCGAGGATGAAGTAGGGGTTCACCCCGTCCGGGCGCTGCGGCAGCTTGGCCGAGGCCCACCAGCCGATGTCGCCGGCGGCGCTGGCCCAGACGACGTTGAGACCGGGGGCGTGGATCTTCTCGGCGGCGCTGCGGGCCTTGTCCAGGGTGTCGGCGCGATTGAGCTGGTAGAAGGCGTCGAGGATGGGGTTCTCGGTTTCGAGGAAGGCCCACCACATGGCGATCGGGGTCTTGCCGGGGGTGGCTCCGAGGGCGTCGTTGACGATGGGGCCGTGGGGCGAGCGGCGCAGGGTCAGCTTCACAGGGTCTGCGTCCTTGACCTGGATGGTCTCCTCGCGGCTCTTCAGGTCCACCCACTGGCCCTGGTACCAGACCTGGTTGGGGTTGTCCGGGTTGACCTTCTCGGCGACCAGGTCGAGGTCGTCGTTCTGGAACATGGTCAGGCTCCAGGCGAACTGCCCGTTGTGCCCCAGCGATGCGGTGGGGTTGAGCGCCTGGTAATGGCCGTAGAGCTCGAAGCCGGGGTAGGAGGCCTGGGCCTCGTACCACACTGCCGGGACGGCGAAGCGGATGTGCGGGTCGCCGGCCAGCAGGGGCTTGCCGCTGGCGGTGCGGCTGCCGGAGACGGCCCAGGCGTTGCTGCCCTCGAACTGCGGCAGGCCGGCTTCCACCAGGGCCTGGTGGCTGAGGCGGGCGAGGCCGTTGAGGGCCTGCCAGTCGCTGGCGGCGAGCTTCGGCCCGACCACGCCCTCGGGGTGCCAGTCGAGGTCGAAGACCTTGAGGTAGTCGGCGCCCAGCTCGTCACGCACGTAGGTCAGCACCGGCTCGGTCCGGAAGGCGGCGGCGAAGCTGTAGGCCATGTAGCCGGCGACGGAGAGGGTGTCTTCCACGGTGAAGGGGCGCTTGGGGATGCCCAGCAGGTCGAACTCCACCGGTGCCGGGCGGCTGGCCTGGTACTGGTTGATGCCGTCGAGGTAGGCCAGCAGGGCCTTGGCGGCGGGGCTGTCCATGTCCATCTTCTTCGCGTAGACGGCGGCATGCTGGCGCAGCTCCAGGGTGCGGAACATGCGGTCGGTGTCGACCAGGCGGGCGCCCAGCACCTCGGCCAGTTCGCCCCGGGCGAGGCGGCGCAGCATCTCCATCTGGAACAGGCGGTCCTGGGCATGGACGAAGCCCAGGGCGCGGTACATGTCGGTCTCGCTGGCGGCCTGGATATGGGGCACGCCGCGTTCGTCGTAGCGGACGCTGACCGGTGCCTGCAGGTGCTCCAGGGCCAGCTCGCCGTCGCGCAGCGGCTTCTTGCCCTGGGCGTACCAGGCGCCACCGGCGGCCACTGCGGCCACGATCACGGCAAGGGCTGTGAGAGTGCGTTTCATGGACGGTTCTCCTTGTTGTAGTGGGCGCATTCTGCGCAGCCGGCAGCACGCTCGCATTGACCGAATGCAGCGAAGCGCAAAGCATAGGGTCAAAACCGGAGGCCCCATGATCCCGCCCCTGCTGCCACGTACCGCCCTCACCCACTCCTCGACCCTGCGCCGCCTGCTCTACGAGGCACTGGCCGAGCTCGGCCTGGACCCGACCGACACCTACCGCCGGGTCTACGGCCAGCCGCCGTCGGTGCCCTGGCTGGACGGCCGCGAGGACCACGACAGCGCGCCGCGTTTCTGGCAGGCGCTGGCGGCGATCACCGGCGACGAGGACATCGGCCTGCACCTGGCCGAGGTGATGCGCCCGCGCCCCATGGACGTGATGGGCTACCTGCTGCAGTCGGCGCGTGACCTGCGCCAGGGCCTAGACGCCTTCGTGCGCTACCAGCACGTGGTTTCCGGAGGCTTCGCCGCGCGCCTGGAGGAGGACGGCGAGCAGGCGCGCCTGGTGATCGACCTGCACTACCGGGGCATCGGCCACCTGCGCCAGCAGGTCGAGTGCGTGGCGCTGCTGATGCAGCGAACCCTCGCCAGCATCATCGGCGGCCCGTTGCCGGTGCTCGGCGTGAGCTTCCGCCACCCGCGCCCGCGACGCCTGGGGGAGCACCGGCGGCTGTTCGCCATGGAGCCGTCGTTCGGCCAGCCCCATGACGCCCTGGTGCTGCCCCGCGAACTGCTCGGCCGGCCCCTGGGCAGCGCCAGTCCGCGGGTGTTCGAGGTGCTGTTGCAGGAGGCTGCGCTGCAGCTGGAGCAACTGGTGGAGAACCAGTTGCTGGAGCGGGTGCGCTACTGGCTGGCGCTGCACATGGAGCGTGGCGATTGCACCCTGGCCGCCTGCGCCGCCGCGCTGGGGCTCGGCCGTAGCGCCCTGCAGCGCAGCCTGGCGGAGCAGGGCAGCAGTTTCCGGGCACTGCACGACGAGGCACGGCGCATGCGCGCGCGGGAGCTGCTGGCCGAGGGGCAGGGTATTCGCGAGGTGGCCCGGGCCTGCGGCTTCGCCGAGCTGTCGCCCTTCTATCGCGCCTTCCGCCGTTGGGAAGGGGTCACCCCGCGCGCGCTGGGTCGCGACGCCTGAGCGCCTGCGCTGGACTATGCTCGGTCAACCGCTCGCGCGGTGAACCGGCGTCTCAGGGAGGGCACGCCGTACGGGCAGGGAGGCGGTCGATCCCACCCGGACGAGGGTTGCTGGGATGCCTTACCGACTCATCGCAGGTTGCCTGCTGGCGGCCAGTCTCGGTCTCGAAGCTTCCGAGCCGGTGAAGATCTGCCTGGGCGACAGCAACGAGTGGCCGCCCTACACCTTCTGGGAGCGCCGGGATGGCCAGGCGGACCGCGAGCACCTCAGCGGCTCGGCGACGACCCTGGTGTTCACCGCCCTGGACCGCCTCGGGCTGGCCTACGAGGTGACCTACTGGCCCTGGGCACGGGTGCAGCAGGAACTGGCCGGCTTCGCCGAGCGCGGCCGTTGCGAGATGACCTGGGACGCCAGCTACACCCGCGAGCGCGCCGCCTTCGCCCACTACAGCGAGCCGCTCTACCGCACCCGCCTGGGGCTGTTCTATTCGAAGCAGCGCTTCCCCCGCTCCCCCGGCATCAACGGGGCCGCAGCCCTGAGCAACTTCCGCCTGTGCGGGGTGATCGGCTACAACTACGAGCCCTACGGCCTGGTGCGCGAGCCCACGCGCTACGCCAGCGTGCAGCAGAACCTCGACCTGCTGCAGCACCTGCGCTGCGACTTCTTTCCCAGCGAGATCGAGCCCCTCTACGGCGGCATCGCCCTGGGGGCGTACCAGGGGCACCCCGACCTCGGCTTCGTCGAGCTGCCGGCCAGCAAGGCCTTCTACCTGCTGCTGAGCAAGGGTTCGCCCCGGGGCGAGCAGTTGCTGCAGGCGCTGAACCAGGAATTGCGGGTGCTGCGTGAGAGCGGCGAGGCCGAGGCCATCTTCCAGCGCTTCCAGCCGGTGCAACTGAAGGAACGCTGAGCGCAGGTCAGTGCGCTGTTGCGTCGGCCCAGGCACAGAAGCAGCCCACCGCCAGGGTGTTGCTGGCTTCCACGGGACGGTCGGCCATCAGCGCTTCGAGCACCGGCTCGATGAAGCTGTTGGCGGAATTGCAGGTCAGCCCCTCGCTGTAGGGGCCGAAGTAGGCGAGGCGGCCCTGGCGGTCCCAGATCGCCACGGCGGGACTGGCCGGCAGCTGCTCGCTGCCCGGCAGCGCCTCGATCTCGCGCAGGGCCTGGAGGTTGGCCGGCAGGTTCCCCTCGCTGCCGGGCTTGCGCACCCGGTAGAAGTCGACGCCGCGTGGCCCATAGCGCTCCAGCAGTTCCGCCAGGTGCTGCTGGTTGCCGACGTTGCAGGGGCAGGCCGGGTCCCAGAAGTGCACCAGGCGGATGTGGCCTTCGCCGGCCAGCGCCGCGGGCAGTTGCAGGTTGGCACCGGAGAACACCGCCGCGCGCTGGTCGAAGGGACGCAGGTAGCGACCTTCGAACCACCAGAAGGCGACGGCCATGGCCACCAGCCAGAGGGCGACGAGGATCAGGCCGAGCAGGGTCTTGCGGGTGGGGCGGCGCATGGGGGAACCGGTCAGATGGGGGCCGATAGCTTGCCATGAGCGGCCGCTCAGCTGAATATCGGCAGCCTTCGCGCCCGTGCCGCCGTGACCACCCGGTCCGACCGCTCCCCTGCACAGCCCCTTGGAAGTACCGATGCCAGACGCCCCGAACCCCGATCAGCTGCGCGCGCTCCTGCGACCCTTGGCCGCAGAGGGGGACGAGCCGGAAATGTTCAGGGCCTACCGTGCCTACTACGGGCTGGATTTCCCGGCGCGCGGGGACAGTGTGCGCAGCCGCCTGGGCTGCGTGCAGGTCGCCGGCCATTGCGTGGCGACCCAGGCCTGGTGGCCACGGGAGCCGCGCGGCACGCTGGTGTTGCTGCATGGCTACTACGACCACATGGGGCTTTACCGCCACGTGATCGACTGGGCGCTGGGGCTGGGCTTCGCGGTGATCGCCTGCGACCTGCCGGGCCACGGCCTGTCCAGCGGTGCGCCGGCGAGCATCGGTGACTTCGCCGAGTACCAGGCCACCCTCACGGCGCTGCTGGGCGAGGCCGGGCGCCTGGAGCTGCCAGCGCCCTGGCACCTGGCCGGGCAGAGCACCGGCGGGGCGATCGTCCTCGACTTCCTGCTCAACGGCGCGGTGCCCGACGGACTCGGCCGCAGCCTGCTGTTCGCGCCCCTGGTGCGCCCCCGCGCCTGGGGCTGGTCGAAATTCAGCTACCGCATGCTGCGGCCCTTCGTGGAGTCCATCCCGCGGCGTTTCAGCGTCAACTCCAGCGACGCCGAGTTCATCGACTTCGTCCATAACCGCGACCCGCTGCAGCCGCGCAACCTGCCCACCGCCTGGGTCGGCGCGCTGGCGCGCTGGGTGCCGTACATCGAGGCGTCGGCGCCCTGTGGGCACAGCCCGCTGGTGATCCAGGGCGATGCCGACATGACGGTGGACTGGCGGCACAACCTCAGGGTGCTGGATGACAAGTTCGCCAGTCCCGAGGTGCTGATGCTGGAGGGGGCGGGGCACCACCTGGTGAACGAGGCGGCGCATTACCGGGAGCGCTACTTCGCCTTCCTGCGCGAGCGCCTGGGGCTCTAGGCCGGCGTCGAGCCGCCGCGAGGCGCGGCATGCGCACCGCTGCAGCCGGAAGAGAGGACGGGCTCAGTAACCCTGCTGCGCCGGCGCCAGGCTGGCGGCGTCCTGGCCTACGGCGAGCCCGGCACGCACGGCGGCCAGGGCGGCCTGGTAGTACGCCTTGCCCTGTGCGGACTCGGCGAAGGTGACGAACTCCTCCAGCTCCGGATCGGACAGGTCGCGATAGACATAGAGCAGGGTGTTGTCGAGGTCGTTGCTGATCTGCTGCATCACCCGCTGGCGCTGGCTTTCCAGCAGGCCCTGGGCCTGGCCGCCGCCGAGCAGGCCGGGCAGCATCTGGCTGAGGCTGTCGGCGGCGACCCCGGCCAGTGCCAGGCTGACTTCGGCACCGGCTTCCTTGGCCGGCAGCGCCTGGGCCAGGTGGCGCACCTGCAGGCGGCGGGTGGCGCTGGCGTCGATGCGCGGCAGGCCGTTGGCGTTCTTGGCCAGCTGGTCGCGGCGGGTGGCGAGCACTTCGGCGGCGGTGATCTTGCGGCCCAGTTCGGACTGGAAGAAGGCCAGCGCGGGGCGCGGGTCCTGCAGCTGGCTGCGCAAGGCGGCCTGGGCGCGCTGGTCGATGGCCTGGGCCTGGAAGCGCTGGTTGCTGTTCTCCACCAGCGCCTGGTAGACGGCGGGCGGCAGGGTCTTCTGGTAGCGCTGCTGGGCGGCCGCCAGGGCGTCGTTGAAATGCGCCCGCTGTTCCGGCCAGCCCGCCGCCTGGTACAAGCTGGCGTGGTCGTCGGCCAGCGCCGGCAGACCGATGAGCAGGAAGGTGACGGCAAGAAGCAGGCGCATGGTGACTCCTGGAGGCGCTATCCGGTGTTGTTCTAGGACCCCGGGGCTGCGGGTTCGGTTCGGCCGGGGGGATGGGCTGCATGACGGGAG
>NZ_QKRU01000104.1:0-15612 GCF_003234055.1 Pseudomonas sp. 57B-090624 | reverse complement strand
GGACTGGGGGGTGTAGGGCGGGGCGTTACAGCAGAGGCCCCGCGAGGGCGGGGCTGTGGCGGCCGGTGGCGAGCGCTCAGGGCGCCTCAGGGCCTGCGGTTGCGGGGTCTTGCAGCTGCTGGATGAACCAGAGGCCAAGTTCGGAGAGGTAGAACAGCTGGTCCGCTGGCTTTATGTCTCCGATATCCACACCGGACATGACTGCGGTGGAGCTGGATTCGATGGAGTCGTTGAGCATCCCTTTCGCGACCAGATCGGAGATGCACATCTGCAGCAGTTTGTTATCGATCTCGTGCAACAGGTATTCGATTCGCGGGCCGCTGGGGTGATCCTTCCCTACGGTGAAGTAGCCCGGCTTGCCTCCTTGCGCCTGGTGCAGCTCGGATGCAGTGCGGAGGATGAGGATGTGCACATCCTCGAACTCCTTGATGAGCTTCAGCACCTGGGAGATCTCGTCCCAGTCGATCGAGCTGTTCATCCAGGTGTGCGCGAGGATGGCGGCGAAGTAGCGGGCCTTCTTTTTACTGGTGGTGTCCATGAGCGCGTTGATGCAGACGTTCAGCGCCGTCATGAATTCTTCCGACTCCGGGTCGGGAGCGTTGCGGTCGATCATTCTCGCCAGGTGCGCGAAGACCACATCCACCTTTTTGAAGTTGTAGGTGGCTACGTGGTTGGAAACGATGCGGTCGACGCTTCCGGCGCCCGCCTCATTCACCGCCCACACGAAGTACGGGAAGAGAACGCTGCCCTCGTACTTCTTGAACAGCTTGATCAAGGCGGTGTTCTTGAGCCCGTAGGCTTCAGCCAGGGCCGAGCCTTCCTTCGGGATAAGTTCTTTACCACTCATAACGGTTCCTTGTTGGGACTGCTGGTGGAGTGATGGTAGGGACTGGCCCGATCTCGTCGCAACCCAATGGCTGGTACTTCCCTTCCAGACCCCGTGGGGCGTGGCCTGCGCCACGCCCCATTCACTCAAAGCACGAAGGCCGGACGGCCGCCCACGCTGGTGTCGATGTGGCTGCGCGAGTCGGCCAGGCCCAGGGCGCGCAGCCCGGCGGTGGGGCCGCTGCCCCAGTTGCCGCCACGGATGGGCAGGCGCTCGCCGTAGTTGCGCAGGTGGATGCGGTCGCTGTCGCCCAGCTCCTTGTGGCGGTAGAGGCCGAGCACCTTGAGCAGCGTGGGGATGGTGATGCCCGTGGCGTGCTTCATGGCACCGAAGGGGCCGTCGTTGTGGCCGATGTCGTTGCTGTTGGCACCCTCCGCGCCGGTGCGGTGGGTGATGTGCTCGGCCAGGACGGGCACGCCGCCGTTGCCCTGGGTGGTGGCGGTGGGGGAGTCGAGCCTGGCGGTGCCCGGGGTGCCGGGGGCTACCAGGGCGCCGTCGCTCAGGCGGATGGCGCGCCAGGCGCTGGAGTGGGTGGAGAGGTCGGCGCTGACGGCGTCGTTGTTGGGGATGATGTGGATCTCGCCTTCCACCAGGCGCAGGCCGCCTTGCCATTCCCAGAGGTTGCCGCAGAGGTCGGCGATGCCGGCGTGGGTGTTGTCGTGACGCCAGCCGCAGGGGCCGGAGCCGGTGAGCACGGGGCCGTCCGTGCTGGTGTCGCCGATGGCTTCGCCCGCCACGCGGCGGCCGGTTTCGTAGGGGGCATCGCTGCTGCGGCCGTAGTGGTCGTTGCCCCGTGGGACGAAGCCGTTGCGGTGGCACCAGAGCATGAGCGCGGCCCATTCGGCGTTGCTGCCCAGGTGCCAGCCGATGCCGTTGGCGCGGGCGACGTTGCTGAAGGTGTCGAAGCTCCTGGCGCGGTCCGGCGGGGTGTTGGGGAGGGAGAGCAGTTCGCCGTTCTTGATCACGCCGCAGTAGGTGCCATAGAAGAATTCCGACTTCTCCACGCCGTTGACGATGAAGGCGGGGTGCGGGCCCTTGCCGAGGTCGACGCCGGGTTCGGCCAGGTCCTCGAGGTTGAAGCGCGGCACCACGGTCATGTAGCTGGGCTGGCCCTTGGCGGTGTAGAGCACGGTCTGCCGGCCGCCGGAGGCGGCTTCCACGGCGGCGCGCAGGTCGTCTTTGATGAACAGGGTGGGCATGGCTGCCTCCTTAGGGGGTGGGCCAGAGGGTGAGCACGACGGAGTGCGGGTCCAGCGGCTGGCGGGTGGGCTCGCCGGCGCTGTGGTCGTAGCGCGCGGGCGGCAGTTCGATGTGGGCCAGGTAGGCGCCGTCGCCGCCCAGCCGGGCGGTGCCGGCCTGGCTGCGCACCTCGAGGGTGACGCTGGCGTCCTGCTGGTGGTCGGCCAGCTCAAGGGTGAGGCCGGCGATGGTGACGGTGGTGCCGCTGACGGCGAAGTCGGCCACGGGCTGGCCGGGCTGGATGAGACGGATCTGGGCCATGGGGCGCTCCTTATTGGTCGAGCCGGCTGACGCGGTAGCGCAGGTGCACGGCGTCGGCGGCCGAGGCGAGGGTGATGACGAAGCCGTTGCTGGCACGGCTGGTGATGCACAGGGCCTGGGGTGGGCAGGGCGCGCCCCGGGCGCTGACCAGGTCGAGGTCGATGCGGTAGGCGCTGTCGGTGAGGCGGGCGATGGGCACGAAGCGGCTGGCGGGGCTGTCGAGGAACCGGGGGAAGCCGGGCTCCAGGCGCCGCAGGCTGGTGAGGGTGACCTGGGCGAGGTTGGGGTCGGTGGTGTCGGTGCTGTGGGCTGGCAGCGTGAGGCTGTAGAGCGGGATGGCATCGCCCGGCAGCGCTTCGCCGATGGCGCCGACCGCCAGCTGCCAGCCTCCGGCCACGGGGTGCAGGTAGGCGGTGACGGTGGCACTGCCGGCGCCGATGTTGGCCGGCACCGAGGCCTGGTTCTCGCCGCCGGCCACCGCGTAGGTGCGGCCGTTGGCGAAGCAGATGCCGCCTGCCAGGTTGAGGTTGCGGGCGGCGCTGGTGGAGCGGCTGACGGTGCAGCCCCGGACGAGGCCGCGGTTGGCCATGTGCACCTCGCCTTCCTGCTGCAGGTGCTGCTTGAGGGCGCGAATGGCGCTGTTGGCGAGGCCGACCTGGTCGAGCGCGTACTTGAGAGCGGCGACCACTTCGTCGATGAAGCCGGGCGAGAGGCTGGCGTGGGTGCGGTCGAGCCGCTGCAGGCGCTCGGCCAGGCTGGCGTTGCCGTTGCGGGCCTGGTGCACCTCGTCGGCGAAGGCCTTGAGGAAGACGTCGTTGTTGATCAGCGCCTGGTAGTTGGGGTTCCAGGTATCGGGGTGCTTGGGGTCGGTCTCTTCGAGCCTGCGCAGGAAGGCGGTGAAGAGGGCGACGCCGTCGAGGTTGGCCATGGGGCGCTCCTGGTCAGTATTGGAAGGTGAGTTCGATGTCCAGCTCGGTTTCCGGCTCGAACCCCTTGGCGGCGATGACGCGGCGGCCGACGAGGGTGCCGTCCTCGGCGAAGGCGCCGATCTCGCGCAGTACGCGGTTGCCGACGGCGCGGCCGACCAGGGTGGCGGAGGCCATCAGCAGGACGCCGCGCACCTGCAGGCTGGCGGGCAGGCGGATGAATTCGGCCTCCAGGGCCTCGTCGTCGAGGCGGTAGGGGCGGGCGCCGGTGCCGAAGGCCAGGTGGCTGATGCGCGGCAGCGCGCTGCCCCTGGCGGCGGCCTGGGCCACCTTGCTGCGGTAGGCGTAGGTGGTGGCGGTGCTGGTCATAGGGGCTCCTGGGTCTGGTGGGGGCCGTGGCGCAGGCGCAGCCGGCCGATGAAGCCGATGCAGGGCGGGCCGAGGGTGGCGCCGAGGTTGCTGGTGCCGTCCAGGGCGTTGGTGCCATCGAGCCGTTCGGCGGGCTCGAGGTAGCGGCCGCCGGCGGCGGGCCCCTGCAGGGCGAGGCGCAGCCGTTGGGTGATGCGGATGGGCCCGGGGCCGAGGGGCTCGCCGGCCGGGCGAGTGGGGCGCAGCTGGCCGTGGCCGTCGAGGGGGCTGCTGCCGTCCAGCTGCGCTGGCAGGTGGTGTCCGCCCAGTGGGCCGCAGCCATCGAGGGTGGCGAAGCCGGGTACGGCGATGCGCTTGCAGCGCCGCAACCGGAGGCGGGCGCGGCCGCGATAGCCCAGCAACTGCGGCTGTGACTGGAAGCGGGCGGCGGCCACCAGGACGATGGCGGCCAGCTGGGAGCGGGCAGGGGCGTAGGCGCTGCACAGGGTGGCGATGCGCCGCAGCATGGCGGGGGTGGTTTCGCGCTCCACGGCGTTGAGGCGCAGGGCGTATTCGGCCCAGTGCCGGGTGGTGAAGCGGAAGGACCCCTCGGGGGCGGAGAGGTCGCTGCTGCCATCGAGGGTGTTGTCGCCCTCGAGCAATTCGCCGCCGGCCTGCAGCCACTGGCGCTGCAGCTGGGCGTGCTCCACCAGTTCGCAGTCGGGGTAGCCGTGGGCGGCCAGCGCCTGGCGGATGGCCCAGGGGGTGCCGCGCTTGCGGTGCCAGGCCAGGGCGCCGCGCACCAGGTTGCGGCGTTGCTCGCTGCTTTCGGCCAGCTCCCAGAAATCCACGCTGAGCGTCCAGGCCAGGTAGCCGAGGAGCGCGGGCGGGCAGCGCTCGACGTCCCAGAGCCGGGCGTGCTCCACGGGCAGGTGCAGCGGGTCGCCGGCCTGGGCGAGGCGGCGCTCCAGGGCGCTGGCGTTGGCGGGGAGCAATTCAGCCATGGTGGCTGGCCGTTTCCAGGTGCACCTCGCTGCACCAGGGCGCGGTGAGGGCGTCGGGCTCCCAGTCGCGCGTCGGTTCGAGCAGTTCGACGCGCTGCAGGCCGGGCTGGTGCAGCGCGGCGTAGAGGCCGGAGAGGCGGATGGCGGCGCCGATGCGGTGCTGCTCGCGGGTGTAGCGCTGCAGGGCGGCGCGGGCGGCCTCGAGCAGGGGCTCGACGGTGGCGCCGGGGCCATGGTGCAGCCGGGCGTGGACGCGGTAGTGCAGCACGGCTGCGGGGTGCACCAGGACCTGGTCGTTGAGCGGGCGGATGTCGTCGGCGGTGAGGGCCCGTTCGACCGCCTGCAGCAGCTCGGCGCTGGGGCTGCCGTCGCCTGCCTGGCCGAGCACGGTGACGCGCACGGTGCCGGGCGTTGGGCGATCGCAGCGGGCGTCGCGCACCTCGGGGTGAGCGCTGCGGGCGTGGTAGCGGTAGGCCTCGGCGGGCCCGGCGGTGGCGTAGGCGAAGACGCTCATCAGGACGCGCTGGCGGTAGGCGTCGTCGGGCTCGCCTGCGAGCCGCTGCACTTGCAGCAGGGCGAGCAGGTGGTCCAGGTCCGCCCCGCGGGCGAAGGCCACCAGCACGGCGCGGCCGGCGTCGTTGATGCGCTGGCGTAGCAGCAGCTCGCGGTAGGCGGATTCTTGCAGCAGCTTGGTGAGCGGCTCCGACTCCAGGGCCAGGCGCTCGGCGATGGCGGGGCGCTCGGCCTCGGGCCAGTGGGCGAGCAGGGCGGCCTTGCGCGACTCGAGCAGGGCTTCGAAGTCGAGCGGCTCCACCAGGTCGGGGGCGGGCAGGCGGGACAGGTCGATGGCGTTCATGGCGTGGCTCCCAGCAGCAGGGGGATGCGCAGGTCGGCCGGCTCGTCGCTGCGCACCAGGGTGGCCTCGAGGCTCAGCTCGAAGCGCCCGTCCAGGTCTATCGCGACCAGCTGCACGCGGCCCAGGCGCAGGCGCGGCTCCCAGCGCAGCAGCGCGGTGGCGATGGCGGCGTAGCAGAGCAGGCGGGTGGTGGCGTTGCCGGGCTGGTCCAGCAACTCGGGCAGTTGGCTGCCGTAGTCGCGGCGCATCACGCGTGTGCCCGGGCGGGTGGTGAGGATGTCGGCCACGCTCTGGCGGATGTGCTCCAGCTCGCCCAGGGCGGCACCGGTGTGGCAGTTCACAGCGGCGGGCTCGTGGGGGCACCGAGGTTGCCCAAGTGCAGGTGCTTGACCAGGCTCACGCCGGCGGCGACCACCTCGGTGCCCACGGCGACGGTGCCGGTGACGTTCTGGTCGCCGGTCTGGCTCAGGTCGCCGGTCTGGTTGTAATCGCCCTGCTGGGTGGTATCGCCCACCAGGATGTAGTCGCCCGTCTGGTTGTAGTTGCCTTCATGGGTGACATCGCCCACCAGGGTGATGCCGCCGCTGCTGACCAGCTCGGTGCTGCCGCCGCCGGGCAGGATGGCGCGCAGGTGGTGGGCGGCGCTGTCGTACTCGATCACCGCGCCGTCGCGGTAGGTGGTGCGGTGCAGGGCCGCCGTCTCGCCATTGGCGGGGATGGCGTCGCTGAACAGGCCGCAGAGCACCACGCCGTTGGCCGTCTGCCCCGAGGGGCTGAGCACCAGGACCTGTTCGCCCTCGGTGGGCGGGTTCCAGACCCTGTCCTCACCCGCGCGCAGGGCCAGCCAGGGCAGCCAGCCGGTAAGCAACCGCCCGCTCTGGATGCGCACACGGGCGGTGGCGAGATCCACCTCGGCGACGGTGCCGAGGCGGATGAGGTTTTCGATAAGGCGGGAGAGGGTGGCGAGGGTGGTCATGCCGCCGATGGTGGCGGTCCATCGTGCGCATTGCAGTGCTCGGGGTTTGTAGCAAAGACTCTTACAGCTTTTGCCCAGCGCTCTTATTAGGCCTCATGGCTTCATCTCTCAGGGCTTTTATTTTTGGAAGTGGCTTCAGTCCACTTTGGGGGTCGTTTGATATAAAGATGTATTCATCCCCGTATATCGAGTTGTACCAGACTTTAAGTAAAACATTTTCTCTTAGATAACTATCAAAATCGGTTGCTGGCTTGGTTGAGGCCTCCACATAAAAACTAACCTCAATGAGGTGAGTCGCTTCTCCAGGTGATATGTAAGAGCCCATCGACAGTCTGTGATGCCCCCAGCTGTCTTTGCCGAACCATTTGAGCTCCTCCTGAATCCTTGTCATGGCTTCATTGACGGGGTCTATGTTGCTCATTAGTTCGCCTTTATAATAAAGCTCAGCACAAACTAATACGGCTGGGCCGATTCCGTTATTGGTGATCTCGATGGAATAGGCTCGCTCATAATCATCGGTGTGAGATGTGCTGTCGAGATGAGGACGGACCGTAAGCCTGTTGTGCGACCGTTGAAGAGCGACCTGATATGCCGTGTATATAAGTGCGATCGAGGCGATGGAGATTGAAACAAGGTCTTTATATTTGTTGAAAAGCTCTAGTAGTTCGTTCATGGCTTAACCTCCTTGTGAGAATTCAAAGCAGCACCTCCAAGTCTTGAAGCTACTACTGGGCGGCATGAGCCGGTGCTCTACCGCTTCAACCCGGACTCTCAAACACCCAGCAACGAATGGTCTTGCCCGTCAGGCGGCTGGCCAGGGGATGGTTCTTGTGCAGGCAGCGAGGCGTTGGGCTGTGCCAGAGCGCGGTGCGCAGGGTGTTGTCCAGGCGCAATGGCTGGCCGTGCTCGAGGAGTAGGCGGGCCAGCTCGGGCAAGTTGACGGCTAGCAGGTCGGCCGTGCGCGCGTGGTTGTAGTCCACCCCTTTGGCATCCAGGGCCGCGAGGGCGGCCCAGAAGGGGGCGAGCAGGTCGGGCACGGCCGGGGCGGCCTGGCCGATGCTGTCGATGGGGGGCGTGGGCAGCCCCATGGCGCGAGACACTTCGTCGAGCTGCTGGTGGATCATCTGCCGCATGCCGGCATCGCGGGTGCGCAGCAGTTCCTTGCCCAGGGCGAGGCGGTGGCGGGAGAGGGTGACCCGTTGGGTGGCCGGCTGTGCCCCTGGGCGCGTGGCGCTGCCCTTGGTCCAGTAGTCCCACAGGGCGTCGTCGCATTCGTTCTGGTAGCGGACGATCTTGTCGCGCAGTTCGGGCTTCACCTTGTTGGGGCTGATGGTCATCAGCCATGAGGCGAGCTTGCGCAGAGGCAAACAGGAAGAGACCTGTGGGCCACCTACGGAAGGTGTGGTGATTTCCACCATACCCCAGCGCTCAGAATTGGCTTTCAGCTTTACGTGCTGGCTTTTCCAATCCAGCCCCATGTTGGTAACGACCGTTTTCATTGCCACATAGGGGTGATCGTCCTGCCCTACCAGCACGACGGTGTCTTCATAGAACGGAACCGGGATCAGTTGCTGCGCGGTGCTCATGACGGTCTCCTTGTCAGGCGGCGGGGTGCTGGGCCAGGGCTGCCACGGCACGCAGGATGAAACGGCGGTCAGCTTCGGCCAGATGGCGCAGGTGTTGCAACAGGGCGCGCTCGTCTCGGGGCAACAGGCAGAGGGCCAGCAGGCGGCGGAGGCGGGTCATGCACGTGCCCTCCCGGTCCGGTGCTCGCTGCTGGCGATCACCGCATCGAGCTGTTCGGCCAGCAGGCCATAGGCGCTGCCCAGCAGTTCGGGCTCAAGGGGGCCTTGCTTGTCGGCTTCGGAGAGGTACTGGAGGAGGCGCAGAACGTTGCGGGCGCGGTGGAGCTTGAACTGATCGTCTTCGGTGAGGCCGTAGGGGCGCTTCTCGGACATGGTGACACTCCTTGACTGGCTGGAGTTCGCCACCACTGCTCTCACGCTAATGGAGGCGAACCGTGCGCGGGGTGAGAGACCAGGGTCAAGGATCCCGGCCGGGCCGAAGCCCGCCCACGCACGGCCCGCCATTACGCGGGCACAAAAAAACGCCAAGTAGGCGTCGTGCGCCTTGACCATTACGGGCTCTCACCCCCGTATCGCTGGATTGACAGCGACGGGCGAACGATAGCGCCGAGGGGGAGGGAGGTCAACCGTGATCAGGATGGGGGGCGAGCCGTGCGCGGGTTGGCCGACCGGGGTACAAGGACCCGGCACACCCGAAGGTGTCCCGCACACGGCCCGCCATTACGCCGCTGTACGCCTTTGGCAGTTGACCTCAACCGTTGTTGAAATGACAAGGCTTGGGTAGTGCAGTGTGACGCTGTTGCTCGATATACGCCATTGGCGTACATTCCCGGTCCATGATCTTTATCGAAACCCCTGTGTTCACCAAGCGATTGCGCGAACTGCTCGATGACGACAGTTATGCCGCGTTCCAGCGCCAGTTGGCCGAGAGGCCGGAGATGGGCGCCGTCATCGAGGGGACGGGTGGAATCCGCAAGGTGCGGGTGGCCACTGGTGGGCAGGGTAAGCGCGGTGGGTCGAGGGTCATCTACTACCACTTTTCGTCCGCTTCGCAGATCGCGCTGTTGCTGATCTACCCGAAGAATGAGAAGGACGACCTGAGCGCCGAGGAGCGCAAGGTGCTGCGGCAGATTGTCGAGCGCTGGAGGTAACCCCATGAGCAAGTTCTTCGATGACCTGCTGGAGAGCGTCCAGCAGATGGATGAGATTCAACGTGGCGAGCGCCAGCCTTCGCGGGAGTTCGCCATCGATGCGTTGCGGGTGAAGGAAATCCGCAAGGCCACCGGCCTGACTCAGGCCAAGTTCGCGGCGATGATCGACGTGCAACTGGGCACCCTGCGCAACTGGGAGCAGGGGCGGCGTGAGCCCACCGGCCCCGCCAAGGCGCTTCTGCGGGCGATTCACAATGACCCGAAGCATGTGATCGAGGCGCTGGGTAGCTGACCCCGGCACCTGGCCTCGCCAAGCCCCGCCATCGGCAACGGTGTGCGGGGCTTTTCATGTCGGCCCATGGCCGAGGTGCCCTAGCACCTGGTCCCGAATGAGTTCCCGCTCCGCCTCCGTCAACCCGATCAGCTCCCGCCTCGCATACTGCACCTGTGGCGCGCCGCGCCCTGGCCTGTCCCGCAACCCGTATTGGTGAACCCGCGCTATGCGGCTGATGCGCCCGGTGAAGCCGATGGTGGCGGCGCTGGCGTTGCCGCGTGCCTTGAGGAAACGGGCGGTGCGCAGCTTGGTGAACATGCGGGCCTGGCGCTTGATGCGGCCGGCCTTGCCACGCAGGGTGCGTTGCTTCCTGGGCTCGTAGCCGCTGCCGTCGGGGTTGCGCTGGGCGAGGATGCGCTTTTGCTGGCTGCGGCGCAGGTGCTGGGCGACCTGGCGGGCGAGCTTGCTGCGCTCGTTGGGTTGCAGGCGGGTGATGAGCGGCGTGAGCCAGGCCTGCAGGTCGTCCTCGAGCTCAGCCATGGGGGATGTACCAGGTGCCGGGCTCCGGTGGTTCGATGTCCAGTTGCGGCTCGGCCGGGTGGGTGAGGGTGGTGGTGCCGTCGGCATCGCGGCCGACCACGACGCGCTCGGTGAGGGGCAGGGTGATGGCGAGGTCGACCTTGTCGTTGGCGAGGATGTCGGCTTCGAAGTGGATTCCTTCGCGGGCCTTGTCGAGGTTGGCGAGCAGCTCGGGCTGGTGGACGCGCAGCCAGCCCAGCAGGGGCAGGGCGACGGCGTCCGGGTGGCCGGCGTAGTCGGTGAGGATGAGCTGCAGGCGGTAGGCGTATTCCCAGGAGAGGGTGCGGGCGGCGGTGCAGCGGATGCTGCCGTCGTCGATGAACACCAGGAGGCGGTCGGGGTTGCGCTCCAGTTCGGGCACGGTGGCGAGGAGGTGGGCGCGCAGGCTTTCCGGTTTGTTCATGGCTGGGCCTGCTGGTGCTCGAGGAGCATGTCGACCTGGGCGGCGCATTCGGCCCAGGCCTGTTCGATGGTGTCCAGGGCGTGGCGCAGTTCGCCGTTAGTGCGTGGCGCCGTCGCGGGCAGGTGGCAGGCCACCACCGCTGGACAGCCAGGCTCGGTAGGCGGCGGCGCCGTCGAGTGCGGGGCGCTGGTGCAGCCGGCGAGCAGCAGGAGGCAGAGGCTGGGCAGCCCAGGTGGCGAGTGCGGGGTCTTCATGCTGGAGCTCCTCGATGCGTTGGTTGCGCTGGGCCTGCAGCTGGCGCAGCTGGTTGAGGCTGGCCCGCAGCCGGGCCTGGGCCTGGCGCTCGCCCTGCAGCTGGTGCTGGAGGTGGGCGATGCGCTGCTCGGCCTGCTGCCGCTGTTTCTGGGCCTGGGTGCGTTCGGCCTGGTGCTGCCGGTGCTGGCTCCAGAGCTGGGCGGCGAGGGCGGCGAGCAGGGCGAGGCCGAGCAGGCCCTGGCGCAGGCGGCTCATGCGGGCTGGCCGCAGTGGCAGGCGGCGTGGCGCTGGTAGGCGCGTTCGAGCTTTACGTCGTAGAGGTTGCGAGCGTAGGCGGGGCCGTTGTAGCGCTTGGCGAAGTCTTGCCACTTCCGGGCCTTGAGGGCCTTGTGCAGTTGCGGGTCGGCCGCGATGAAGCGGACGAAGGCTTCGAAGTGCTCGGATTCGTTGCGGTGCATGCGTTCGACGAATTCGTGGACGCTGGCGTAGCCGAGGGCGGTGGCGTGGTGGCCCATGATCTGGAAGGCGCCCCAGCTGGTGGATTCGAGGGCGGCGAGGTCGTCGATGCGGCGGGCGTTGGCCAGGCGCTGGTGCTCGGCGACGCCGCCGGCGTAGCCGCCCGGGCGCGGGTTGACGAGGTTGGGGTATTGGGCGGTGAGGGCGGCGGCGCGCGCCTTGCCGAGCTGGCGGTGCATGACGTGGCGCTCGAAGAGGATGGCGGGCTTGCCGTTGCCGAGGAAGCCGCGGCCGGCGCTTTCCACTTCGTTGACGGCGTAGAGGGCGGCGAGCTCGACGCCGAGGCGCTTGGCGGCGCTGACCAGGTCGGCGTTCTTGAGCAGTGGCGTGCAGTCGCCCCCCGCGAGGGCGAGCTGGGTTTTCGGGGCGGCGATGCCGTCGACCACCAGGCCGACGCCTAGCTGGTAGGCGCGGACGGCCTTTTCGGTTTCGTCGCCGTAGATGCCGTCGACGATGAGCGTGGCGCCCCGGGCGTTGAGGGCCTGTTGCAGCTGCTGGACGGCCAGGGACTGGTCGCCGTGGCGGAGGGTGTTCATAGCTGGTCCACCTTGCGGTTGAGGAAGCGGCGGGCGAGGGCGCGCACGCCTTCGACGCCGAGCAGGCCGATGACGCCGCCGAGGAAGGGGGCGGCGCTGGTGGGGATGCCGAGCAGGGGCAGCCCATAGGTGCCGGCGGTGGTGAGCAGGCCGCAGAGGGGCGCTTCCAGGGCCACGCGGCGCAGGCCGCCACCGCCGTAGATGATGCGCAGGGCGGCGATGGCGAAGGCGAGGCCGCCGGCGTAGAGGGCGTGCCAGTGGTGTTCGAGCCAGGTGGTGAGCCAGGCCCAGGAGTCGGGGCGTTCAGGCATGCGTTGCATTCCGGTTTCCAGTGGTCAGTCCCATAGGGCCACCGCCTGGCGTTGGGGTTGTGGGGCCTGGTCGGGCAGGTGGATGCGGTGGCCCTGGGGGAGGTGGGGCCCCAGGTCGGCGAGGCCGGGGTTGGCTTCGAGTACGGCTTCGGTGACGCCTGCGGTGCGGCCGTAGAGGCGCCAGCAGAGGGCGTCGAGGGTTTCGCCCTGGAGGGCGCGGGTGCTGGTCATCAGATCAGCTCCACTGTGGTGCGCCTGACGCCGAGCAGGTCGCGCACGGCCCAGCGCTGATCGCGGCGGTAGTCGTCGATGGCCTGGGCCTCGTCTGCGGCTTTCTGCTCGCCGCTGTTGGTGGCGTCGAAGGTGCGGTAGCGCTCGGCGATTTCGGCGCTGGTGGCGGCGTAGACGGCGCGGGTGTAGGTGTGCACCAGGGCGCTGATGCCGTTGATACGCTCGCTGGGGACGCTGGCCAGCTTGGTGTGGCCGGCGACCTGCCAGTGGCGTTTGCGGCTGCGCAGGTCGGCATTGACGCTGAGCATGGCGGCGACGGTGGCGACTTCGAGGCGGGCGTTGCTGACGCTGCCGTCGATGCGCTGGGCGTCACGCAGGGCGTGGGCGTCGATGTCTGGCCAGAAGCCGTCGTTGCTGAGGGTGAAGGCGGTGGGTGTGCCGCCGGCGATGAATCCGCTCATGGGCCTCACTCGGTTGGGTCGGCGGTGGTCGGGGCGTCTCCTCAGCCATCGCGAGCTTGGATCGGCCCCGAGCCGCCGGGGTGCGGGGGACCGCTCGGTTAGCCGCCTGGTTTGGCGGCGAGTTTGGTGAGCAGCCGTGTGGCTGCGTCGAAAGCCTGTTTGCCGCCACACATGGCGTGCAGTTCGATGGCGCGTTGCAGCAGCTCGGCGCCGGCCGCGACCTGGCCGGGCTGGCCGGGGCTTTCCAGGGTGAGGCCGTGGAGGGTGGCGCGGCCGGCGGCGAGGTAGAGCTTGGCGCGGGCCTCGTCGGGCATGTCGTGCTCGGCGGTGAGTTCGAGGGTGCGGTGGAGCAGGGGCAGTTCGAAGTGCCCCTTGGTCTTTTGCACCTTGAGGGCGGCTTCGGCGATTTCTTCGGCCACCAGGCAGCCGGTGGTGCGTTCGAAGCGGTCGGGCATGGCGAGGCCGTGCTGCAGGACGTATTCGGCGATGTCGAGGGCGCCGGTGTAGTCGCCGGTGTCGATGCGCCAGATCATGACGGTGGTGAGCACTTCGTCCTGGGCGCCCTGGCCGCTTTCGAGCACGCCCTGGACGTAGCCGGCATAGGCGGGCAGGAGCTGGGCCTTGAGTTCGGCCTTGCGTTCGTTGCCCTGGATTTGCTTGAGGCGCAGGCGGTCCTGGTGCAGCTGGGCGAGCTGCTGTTCGTAGGCGTCGAGGCCTTCCATGGTCTGGCCGTGGGGCGTGGCTTCGGCGGCCTGGGCGGCGCTGATGCGCTGGAAGTGCCGGCGGCAGGGGTTGGTCATGGCCGGGCCCTCATTGCAGGGTGATGTTTTCGGCGAGGGCGGCGCAGCCGAGGTCTTCGATGACGTAGGCCTCGTTGACCGATTCGTAGTTTTCGATGCGGTCGCGCTTGGCGTTGTCGACGACGGTGCGGCGGCGGGTGCCTTCCTGCCAG
Organism: Pseudomonas sp. 57B-090624; assembly: GCF_003234055.1. NCBI lineage: Bacteria > Pseudomonadati > Pseudomonadota > Gammaproteobacteria > Pseudomonadales > Pseudomonadaceae > Pseudomonas > Pseudomonas sp. 57B-090624. The sequence goes on along the minus strand of NZ_QKRU01000104.1, from coordinate 1,861 downwards.
TAGATGGAGAGGTTGTCGAGGCGGGTGACCTTGAGGGCGTTGGCCGGGAAGTAGGGCACGCGCACGGCGGGCAGGTTGCCGATGCGTTTCTGGCTGGTGACGATGTCGGCGGCGAGCATCTCGCTGGGGTCGTGGCTCTTGTTGATGATGGGGAAGTATTTGTCGGCCAGCAGTTGGCGGCCGCAGACGACCACGAGGCCGGGGTCTTCCTGGTACCAGGGTTCGATGAATTCGTTGACCATGCTGAAGACCAGGGCGTCGAGGTTTTCGAAGTCCTGGCCGTCGCCGATGCGGATCTTGCCGCTGCCTTCCTGCACTTCGCCGAGCACGCGGGCGGCGTTTTCGTTGCGCATCTTCTGCAGCCAGCCGACGTTGACGTCCTGCAGCAGCGGGTGGCGGCGGCGGTCGGAGGTGGCGGCGCGGGTGGTGCCGTTCCAGCCGACCATGATGCGGTTCAGCGCCATGAGGCGGACGATGGCGTCGCGGATGCGGCTCTGGAAGTCGGGGAATTTGGCCCAGGCGTCGAGCTTGGAATATTTGATGTGGGTGTCGAAGTTGGTCTGGGTGCAGAGGTAGCCGCGGTCGTCGAGGACGCTGGGGTCGCGGGTTTCGCGGTCCTGTTCGTCGGTGTTGGTGGTGCTGGCGATGGGGCCGTCGAGGCCGAGGCCGATCTTTTCGCCCATCTGTTCGGGTACGCCGTAGATGTTGATGGCGCTGAGGAACTGGCTGGATTCCTGGATGTGGGTTTCGAGGGTTTGGGCGACGCTGGGTTCGGCGGTGAATTTGGTGGTGACGTCCGGCACGCCGTGCAGCTTGGCGAGCTGCGCGAGGTAGGCGTTGTAGAGGATTCGGGTTTCGTTGCGCATGGGGCTCTCCGTGGGGCCTGCGGGCGTGCTCAGCAGTCGGTGACGGTGTGTTTGCCGGCGCCGGTGACGGCTGGGCGCGGCTTCTGGCTGTGGTCCTGGGTGTTGCCGAGCTGGGCCTTGAGGTCGTCGAGGCTGGCGCTGTAGCGGCTGAGCTGCGCCTCGAGGGCGGCGATGATTTCATCGACCTTGAGGCTGTGCTCGGCTTGCTGCTGGGCGAGGGTGACCAGGCCTTGGAGAGCTTCGCCGAGGTCACCGAAGTGGACGGCGTCTTTCCTGTCCTTGGCCTTGCCTTTGCTGACCAATTCGCCGATGGCGCTCTTGAGGCTGGTGAAGAGGCCGGCCGGGTCGGTGATTTCTTCGAACTCGAGCTCGACCTCGGTGCATTCGCTGTAGAGGTCGTCCGGGTGCTGCTTGCGGGTCTTGAGCGGGCTGGCTTCGGGGTTCTGCGCGGCGAAGGTGAGCATCTCGGAGCCGAGGCTGGCGGGGGTGTCGGTGACGCCGAGGCCCATGAGGTAGGCCTTGCCGGTGCCGGCGAATTTTTCGCGCACTTCGATGCTGGTGAAGATCTTCTGCTTGAGCTTGGTGACCATGTTGACCAGGTCGTCGGTGGGCTCTATCTGGGCGTAGAGGGCGCGGCGGGTTTCGCCGTCGATTTCGGTGTCCTGGGCCTTGAGGGCGATGACGTCGCCGTAGGCGCGGAAGGGGGAGTCGGGCAGGGCGCTGCGGATGTGTTCCATCCAGATGCGGGCGCCGTATTTGGTGCGGTCGTAGCTGTCGGCCATTTGGTCGATCCAGCTGCGTTCGATGCGGCGGCCGTCGGTGGTGGCGCCTTCGACGGCGACGCGGAAGAATTTGGAGCGGTATTTCTTGGGCTTGTCGGCCATGGGGTGGTGTCCTCGGTGCGGGGCGCTGGTTGGCGCTGGCAGTGAGGCCATGGTCGGGACGCACGCGTGCCCCAGCAACGCACGGGGGTTGTGGGGGCAGGGGCTACAAGG
>NZ_QKRU01000103.1:0-16322 GCF_003234055.1 Pseudomonas sp. 57B-090624 | reverse complement strand
GTGTCTACGATGTGATTTTCATCCATAAGACAATCCGCCAGTTCGACCTGAGAGAGAAGAAGTAACGACCAGCAACCCGTTACCCATGTCCCCCGACAAGCGTTACCCATGTATCCCGGCTAAACACTGCGCGCACCGGTCCCGCGTTCGGTCCGTACGGCTCACTCCGACAGGCTCCGTGCCGCTCCCACCTTTTGAGGTGCGCACGGCACACCCTACGACCGAGCCGCGTGCATCGGGCCGAGCCCGTGCATCAATGTGCGTTGCAATGCACACGGTCGAGTGCGCGCACCGGTCCCGCGCTCGGTCCATCCGGCGAGCTCCGAAAGGCTCCGTGCCGCTCCAACCTTTGAGGTGCGCACACGGCACACCCTACGGCCGAGCCCCGTGCATCGAACCAAGCCCCGTGCGCTGATGTGCTCTTGTAGGGTGTGCTGCGCGCACCGATTCCGCGTTCGGTCCATCCGGCGAGCTCCGACAGGCTCCGGGCTATTCGCCAAATTCCCCGTCCTGCTCCCCGGCATCGCCCCAACCCGCCGGGTAAAGGCCCTCTCGTACCAGGCGGTGGAAGCTGGACCAGGGCCAGTCGGCCACCCGGGTGACCAGGCCGTGCTTCACCGGGTTCCAGTGCAGGTAATCCATATGCCGGCGGTAGTCGTCGGCATCGCGTATGCAGTGTTCCCAGAAGCGCCGCTGCCAGAACCCGGATTCGCGACGTGCGACCCGGCTATTCGAAGTGGGTGGCAGGTGAACCGATTGGCTGACTTTGCGCTTGATGATCGACCAGCGCCGCGCGAAGTCGGCATCACCGGGCGGCAGCTCCCAGAGGCAATGCAGGTGATCCGGCAGCAGCACCCAGCCATGGATGCGGAACGGCTGTTCGAGCCGCACCGCCTGGATCGCATGGCGTAATGCCTGGCGTACCGATGGCTCGGTCAGGAGCGGCCGGCGTTTTGCGGTGACGAGTGTGAAGAAGTAGTACGAGCCGGCCCGCTGTGAGCGGAGGTAGCGCGACATTCCCGGGTCTCCCTGCAAGCGTCCAGGCTTCGCAGGGTAGGGCGGGATGGCGACTGGCGGGGCACGTCAGCCCGGGTGAAAGCTCCGGCTGCGCTGTCGGCCAGGTGACCGCTAGCGCCGCAGATACGCCGCGAAATCGATATCCCCCGCGCAGAGGATCGCCTGCACGCGGTTGTGCACGTTGAGCTTGCGCAGGATGGCGGAGACGTGGGCCTTGACCGTGGTTTCGGCGATGTCGAGGTTGTAGGCGATCTGCTTGTTCGACTCGCCCTTGGTCATGCGCTCGAGCACCAGCAGTTGCTTGCGGGTCAGCGCCTGGAGCAGTTCCGGGGGGATGCCGTGCTCGTCCTGGTGGCTGCGCCGGGGCGAGCTCTTCTGGGTGCGGATGATGTCCGAGGGCAGGTAGACGTTGCCGTTGAGGATCTGCTCGATGGCGTCGGTCATCTGCGCCCGTGGCGAGGACTTGGTGATGAAGCCCACCGCGCCGTAGGTGATCGCCTGCAGCACGATCTGCTTGTCCTGCTCGGCGGAGACGATCACCACCGGGATGGTCGGCGCCTCGTTGCGCAGGTTGATCAGGCCGTTGAGGCCGTGCATGCCGGGCATGTTCAGGTCGAGCAGGATGAGGTCGAGGTCTTCGTGTTCCTGGGTCAGGCCCAGCGCGCTGTCGAGGTCGGCGGTCTCCATCACTTGGCTGTCGGGGAAGCCGTCGCTGATGACGTTGTGGATGGCCTCGCGGAACAGCGGGTGATCGTCGGCGATCAGGATCTTGTACATGGCCATTCACCTCATTGTTCTGATTATGGAGGGGCTGTCGGGCGCGGATTCAGGGCAGGGGCACGGGCTCGGCGGGTTGCAGCGGCAGGCCGGCCTGTTCCCAGGCGTCGATGCCGTCACGGTACCAGTAGAGATTGCGGTAGCCCAGTGCATGGGCGCGCCGTTGCGCGTTCCAGCTCAACCAGCAGTCGGAACGGCAGTAGAACACCAGCGGCCATTGCGCATCGCCCCGGCTCGCCTTCTTCAGGTTGTCGGCGAAGTAGGCCTGCCAGCGCGCGTCCAGCTCGCCGTTGCCGGTGTTGGCCAGCCACAGGCTGCCGGGCAGGTTGGCGTGGGGCTCGTCGGCGATGAAGCGGCCTTCGAGGAACTGGCGGCGGTAGACGTCGATCAGTTGCGTGCGCGGGTCGCGCGCCAGCAGCTCGCGCAGGCCGGGGGTGTCCAGGGTGCGGGCGTGGTCGGCCTCGGCGGGCGTGGGGCTGCGGTAGCGGTCGGTGCGGTAGCCGTCGGCGGAGAACAGCGATGGCTCGGCGTCGGCCCGGGCGGCGGCCGAAAACAGGAGGGGCAGGCACAGCAGTGAGGCGATGAGGACTCGCATGGCAGGCATCTCTTTATTCTTATGCCCGCATTACAAGCCAGCCGCGCGCCTTTGGAAATCCTACGTTGGAGAGGGAAACCCGTACCAAAGTAGTAGTTTTCCCGCCTCAGCCGGCCCGGCGCAGCGCCGCGTGCTGCGGGTTGAAGCTGGCCACCGCCGCCACCGCGAAGACCAGCGTCAGGCCCAGGCATACGCCGAGCGCCAGCGGGTTGAGCCGTTCGTACAGGGCGAAGCGCACCAGCTCCACCGCGTGGCTGAAGGGATTGGCCGCGCACAGCCAGTACAGCCACTCGCTGGCCTCGCGCATCTTCCACAGGGGGTAGAGCGCCGAAGAGAGGAAGAACAGCGGGAAGATCACGAAATTCATCACCCCGGCGAAGTTCTCCAACTGGCGGATGAAGTTCGACAGCAGCAGCCCCAGGGCACTGAGCAGCAGCGCCGCCAGCAGCAGCGCGGGCAGGGCGGCGAGCAGGCCCCAGGCCGGCGGTTGCACGCCATAGAGCCAGGCGATGGCGAGGAAGGCATACACCTGCAGCAGCGACACCAGCGCCGTGGCCAGCAGCTTGGCGCCGAGCAGGAAGGGGCGCGGCAGCGGGCTGGTGAGCAGCACGCGCATGCTGCCCATCTCGCGGTCGTAGACCATCGACAGCGAGCCCTGCATGCCGTTGAACAGCAGGATCATGCAGGCCAGCCCCGGGACGATGTAGGTCTCGTAGGTGATGTAGGTGGCGTAGGGGTCGATGATGGCGATGCCCAGCGCCGCGCGGAACCCGGCGGCGAACACCAGCAGCCACAGCAGCGGCCGCACCAGGGCGCTGAGAAAGCGCGAGCGCTGCAGCACGAAGCGCAACCACTCGCGCCCGACGATGCCGCGCAGGCATTGCCAATAAGCACCGGCGTTCATGCCCGCGCCCTCGGCCGGGTGAGCTCGCCGAAGGCACCGGCCAGGCCGCCGCCATGCACCGCACTCAGCTCGCCGGCGGTGCCCGAGGCCACCAGGCGGCCCTGGTCGAGCACCAGCAGGGCGTCCTCGCCGCGCACTTCGTCCAGCAGGTGAGTGGTCCACAGCACGCTCAGGCCTTCGTCGTCGCACAGCTGGCGCACGTGGTGGTTGAGGGCCTGGCGGGCGGCCGGGTCGAGGCCGACGCTGGCTTCGTCGAGCAGCAGCAGGCGTGGGCGGTGGAGCAGGGCGCGGGCGATTTCCACGCGCCGGCGGTGGCCGCCATTGAGCGCGCGCACGCTGTCGCGGCGGCGTTCGCCCAGGCCCTGGCGCGCCAGCTCCTGGTCGATGCGCGCGGCCGCCAGTTGGCGCGGCATGCCGTGCAGGGCGGCGTGGTAGCGCAGGTTCTGCTCCACCGAGAGGTCGAGGTCCAGGGTGCTCTGCTGGAACACCACGCCGAGCTGGCGCAGGGCCAGGCGCGGCTGCCGGCGCAGGGAATGGCCGGCGACGCGGATATCGCCGCGCTGCAGGTCGTAGAGGCGGCTGAGCAGCGCCACCAGGGTGGACTTGCCGGCACCGTTGGGGCCCAGCAGCGCGGTGAAGCGGCCCGGCTCCAGGGCGAAACTCACCTCATCCAGTGCGCGGCGCGGGACGTAGTCGAAGCCGACGCCCTCCACCTCCAGGGCGTTCATGGCGCCACCACCACGCCCCAGGGGTAGCGGCCGACCTTGATCGACCGGGTCACCTTGAGGCTGTCGACGTCGATCACCGAGACGTCGCCGCTGATGCCGTTGGTGGCCAGCAGGGTCTTCTCGTCGGGGCTGAAGGCCAGGTGCCAGACGCGCCGGCCCACCAGCAGGTAGTCGAGCACCTCCAGGGTTTTCGCATCCACCACCGCCACATGGTTGGCCGGGCCCAGGGCGACGAAGGCGTAGCGGCCGTCGCGGGTCAGCTTGACCCCCACCGGCTGCACCTTGTCCGGGTGCACGCCCTTGATCTGGAAGCGCAGGGTCTTCTGGATGCTGCGCGTGGCCACGTCGACCACGGTGACGGTGCCGCCGATCTCAGCCGAAGCCCACAGGCGCTTGCCGTCGTGGTCGAACTCCACATGGCGCGGGCGCTGGTCCACCAGGGTGTTGTCCACCAGCGTCTGGGTCGAGGTGTCGATCCAGTGCAGCATGTTGGTGGTCTCGCTGGTGTTGATCGCCCACTTGCCGTCCGGGCTCACCGCCATGCCCTCGGGCTCCACGCCGACGTCGATCTGCGCCAGCACCTGGCTGCTCTGGGTGTCGACCACCGTGACCAGCGCATCGTCCTCGTTGGAGATGTACAGCCAGCGGTCGTTGGGGTGCAGGGCGAACTGCTCGGGGTCGGCGCCGGAGGGCAGCTCCTTGATGATCTGCCGCGTGGCCAGGTCCATCACCTGCACGGTGTCCGAATCGCTGGCGCAGATGTACAGCAGCCGGTTGTCGCTGGACAGCGCCAGGCCGCGCGGGCGCTTGCCCACCGGCAGGCTGGCGGTGACCGTCAGGCTGTCCATGTCGATCACGCTGACGGCGTTGTCCTTCTCGTTGGAGACGTAGGCGGTGGCGGCGAAGGTGGCGCCGCTGGCCAGCAGCAGCGCGGCGCCGAGCAGGGTGAGGGGGAGGCGGGGCATGGCGGGGTCCTTGTTCTGGGCGTTCATGGCGTGGCTTCCAGGGCAACCTCGGCCAGGCGGCAGCGGCTCTCCGGCGCGTCGTGGCCGAGGGTGTCGAGTTCGCTGAAGGGGTGGAGAAAACCTTCCTGGGGCGAGGTGCTGATCAGCGCGCGTGGCTGGATCAGCTCGATGGGCTGGCGCAACTGGCCGTCCCAGGGGCGGTAGCTCAGCTTGCGGCCCTTGAAGCCGTCCAGGGGCAGGTCCGGCGACAGCTCCAGGGTGCGGATCGCGGCGGCGTCGGCGGCGCCCAGGCGGGTGACGGCGCTGGCGATGCTGCGCACGGCCACCCAGGCGGCGAAGTCGCGGTCGTTCATCCAGCGCCCCGTGAGGTCCTCGAAGCGCTTCTGCAGTTGCGCCGCGCCATAGGTTTCCACCGTCTTGTGCCAGCCGGTGGGCACCAGGCCCTGGGTGCCGGCCACCGGGCGCGGCAGCCAGGTGTTGTAGGGCAGGTACTCGCCGAAGTCGCCGCGCTCGTCGGCCACCAGCACGCCGTCGTAGTCGTCGGCCTGGGTGAACAGCGGCATGTCGGCCTGGGCGCTGCGGCGCTGCTCGTTGTCGAAGGTCCAGGGCTTCTCGCCGATGATCGTCAGGCCGAAGCGCCCCGCGGCGCGACGCAGGGCGGCGGCGTAGGCCTGGTCCTCGGGGCGCGGGCCGACCACCAGCAGCCAGCGCTTCCACTGGCGCAGGGCGAGGAACTGCACCAGGGCGTCGGCGAGCATGGCGCGGCTGGGCAGGCTGTGCAGCACGTTGGGCAGGCAGGCGTCGGTGCGCAGTTCGTCGTCGGCGGCGCCGGCGTTGAACAGCAGGCTGTCCGGCAGCGCCGCCGAGAGCTGGCGCAGCAGGGGCGCCGGTGCGTTGACCACGAACAGGCGCAGGCCCTGGTCATACTGTTGGCGCGCCGCGTCCAGCAGTTCGGCTTCGCTCTCGGCATTGGCCGCCAGCAACTGGTAGCGCTGCTTGAGGAAGCGCCCGGTGCTGTTGTTGTCGGTGGTCGCCAGCTCGGCGCCGCGCAAGCCGGTGTCGCGGGGCTCGGGGATGACGTTGGACAGCAGCGGCCCCGGGTCGGGGCTGTAGCCGAGGTAGCCGATGCGCACCTCCAGCGGCTGGCGCGCCTCGGCGGCGACGGCGTGGTTGGCCAGCAGCGCGGCGGCGGCCAGGGCCAGCAGGTAGGTCAGGGCATAGGGCGCAAGGTGGCGCATGGCGGGGGCTCCCGTTCTTGTAGCGCCAGCCTAGGGCCGCCCCGGGCCTGGGGAAATATGCAGAAAGTAGCGCCGGGGCAGTACCAAGGTAGTAGCCCGGCCGCCCGCCCCAGGCCCTAGCATGGAGGCACAAGAACGAGACCGGGAGGCCCGGCCATGCGTGTGCTCAAGACCCTGCTGCTGCCCGTGCTGCTGATCCTCAGCCTGATCGGCGTGGATGGCTTCCGTGCGTCCCCCGCTGCGCCCCCCGCGGCGTTTTCATCGGGCCTCGGGCGATGAGCACCCTCGGCCGCATCAACCTGCTGGTGGTGCTGTTCTTCGCCGCAGTGGCACTGGTCTGTACCGGGGTGCTTCTGCGCCAGGCCAGCCAGGACGTGCAACGCGAGATGGTGGCCGCGCGCGCGGTGGTCGAGTACCTGCACGAGGCCGCCCGGCGCGACCCCAAGGCCCTGGAGTCGGCCCTGGCGCGGGGCCTGCGCCATGTGCGCATCCACTGGCAGGGCGAGACGCCCTCACAACCACGCGGCCTGGACGCCTGGCTTGGTGCGCGGCTGTTCCCGCCCGCCGAGCAGTACGGCGAGCCGCTGCAACTGGACGATGGCCGCCGCGTGCTGATCAGCGTTGACCCGGCGGACGAGATGGACGAGGTCGAGGACTCCCTCATCCAGTTGCTGGTGCTGTTCGGCCTGGCCCTGGGCCTCAGCCTGCTGGCCATCCGCGTCGCGGTACGCCGGGGCCTGCGGGTGCTGGACGAGCTGCGCGCCGGCTTCGACGAGATCGCCCGGGGCCGCCTGGCGGTACGCCTCAACCAGCCTTCGCTGCACGAGGCACGCCTGCTGGCCGGCCACTTCAACGAGATGGCCAGCACCCTGGAGCAGGTGCGCAACGACAACGCCGAGCTGACCCGCGCCCTGCTGGCGCTGCAGGAGCGCGAGCGCAAGCACCTGGCCCTGGCCCTGCACGACGACATCGGCCAGTACCTCGCCGGCATCCGCGCGCAGCTGCTGCTGTTGCGCTCCATGACCGGCCAGGCGCCGGGCGCCGGTGCCACCCTGCGCAGCCTGGAGGACAACTGCCAGCGCATGCAGGACAGCTTCCGCGCGCTGGTGCGTGACCTTTACCCCGTGGTGCTGGAGCGCCTGCACCTGGGCGAGGCCATCGAGCTGCTCACCGAGCAGTGGCGCAGCGCCCAGGGCGTCGATTGCCAGTTGCGCCTGGGCGAGGACCTGCCGGTGCTGCCCACCGCCGACCAGGCCCATCTCTACCGCCTGTTGCAGGAAGCCCTGACCAACATCGCCCGCCACGCCGATGCCAGTGCGGTGAGCGTGCGCCTGGAGCGCCGCGGCCGGCGCTTGCGCCTGCTGGTGGGCGACAACGGCCGGGGCGCCGTGCAGCCGCCACGGCCCGGCATCGGCCTGCGTTCCATGCTGGAGCGGGCGCGCTGCCTGGGCGGCGACCTGCGCCTGCGCACCCGCGCCGGCGGCGGCTGGCTGGTGCGCCTGAGCATTCCCCTGGGCGAAGCCTGAACAACCTGGAGAACCTGCGATGAAGATCCTGCTGGTGGACGACCATTCCGTGGTGCGCCAGGGCTACGCCAGCCTGCTGCGCGGCCTGCTGCCCGAGGTGGAGGTGAGCGAGGCGGCCAGCGGCGAGCAGGCCCTGCACCTGGTGCACGACAGCATTCCCAACCTGGTGGTGATGGACCTCTCGCTGCCGGGCATCAGCGGCCTGGAGACCACCCGCCGGCTGCGCCAGCGCCTGCCGCAGCTGCGCGTGCTGTTCTTCAGCATGCACGACGAGCTGCCCCTGGTGCGCCAGGCCCTGGACGCCGGTGCCGCCGGCTACATCACCAAGAACTCCGCGCCCGAGGTGCTGGTGGAAGCGGTGCGGCGCATCCTCGCCGGGCACGCCTACATCGAGCAGCCCCTGGCCACCCAGCTCGCCTGCCACCCGGCGCACCAGGCCGGCGACCCGCGCCTCTGCGGCATGACCCAGCGCGAGCTGGAGATCTTCACCATGCTCGCCCGCGGCATGCCCGCGCGCAGCATCGCCGAGCACCTGTGCATCAGCGCCAAGACGGTTTCCAACTACCTGACGATGCTCAAGAACAAGCTGCAGGTCAGCTCCCAGGCGGAGCTGGTGCACCTGGCCATCGATACCGGGGTATTGCGGCTGGGGTGATAGGGCAGGGCATCGGCTCTGCTGTGACGACTTGAGCTGAGGACTCGACAGGATGAGTGCGTGCCGTAGGGTGTGCCGTGCGCACCGCCGCACGGTGCCTCCGGCGAGCTCCCGGTGCGCGCAGCACACCCTACGTCCGAAGTGAGCGACGGTTGCATGTTCCGAGGCCAGATGGGGGCCAAAACATGATCTAGGAGCGTGGATGTTTACTCGCGCGGACATCCCGGCTGCAACCGCTCCCACAGCCCCCGCCAGGCTATTCCACCTCAGGTCTTCAGCTGGCTGGCGAACTGCCCCACGGCGCTGACCACGCGCTGGGCGCCGTCCTGGATCTCGACGATCACCGAGCCGGCCTCGTTGGCCAGGTTCAGCCCCTGCTCGGCGTGCTGGCGGCTGCTGGACATGCTGTCCACCGCCGCCTGGGCCAGGCTCTGGTTCTGCTGCACCACCTCGACGATCTCCTCGGCCGCCTGGCTGGTGCGCCCGGCCAGCTGGCGCACTTCGTCGGCGACCACCGCGAAGCCGCGGCCCTGCTCGCCCGCGCGGGCCGCCTCGATGGCGGCGTTGAGGGCCAGCAGGTTGGTCTGCGAGGCGATGCCGCTGATGGTCTTGATGATCGAACTGATCAGTTGCGACTGCTTGTCCAGCGCCTCGATGCCTTCGGCCGCTTCCTGCACCTGGTTGGTGATCAGGCGCATGACGTTGACCGTCTGGCTGACCACCGAGGCGCCTTTCTGTGCGGTGGCGTCGGTCTGCTGGGAGGTGCTGTAGGCGATGTTCGCCGCCTCGGCCACGGCCTGCTCCTGGTTCACCTGGTCGGTGATCACGGTGGCGAACTTCACCACCTTGTAGAGCTGGTCGTTGGTGTCGTGCACCGGGTTGTAGGAGGCCTCCAGCCAGACATCGCGGCCGTGGGCGTCGATGCGCTTGAAGCGGCCGACGACGAACTCGCCGCGCAGCAGCTTGGCCCAGAACTCCCGGTAGCCGGCGGAGCTGGACTCCTCCGGATCGCAGAAGACGCTGTGGTGCTTGCCCTTGATCTGCTCCAGGCGGTAGCCCATGGCATCGAGGAAGCGCTGGTTGGCGTTGAGCACCTCGCCCTTGAGGTTGAACTCGATGACGGCGGTGGAGCGCAGCAGGGCGTTGATCAGGCCTTCGTGCTCCTTGGCGGTCTCGATGGTCCGGGTCAGGTCGTTGGCGCACACCACCACGCTCTGGATCTGCCCGCGTCCATCGCGTATCGGTTGCCAGATGCAGCGCAGCCAGGCCTCGCGGCCGTCGCCGCGGAGCAGCCGGTACGCGCCGTTGAAGTGCTCGCCGTTGGCCAGGCCCTGGCGCATCTTCAGGTAGTTGGGGTCGCGGTGGAAGGTCTGGGGGATGAGCTCTTCGAGCGTGCGGCCGATGATGGTGTCACTGCGGTACTGCAGCACATTGAGGAAGTTTTCGTTGACGGACAGGATGCGACCCTGGAGGTCGATCTCCATCACCAGCATTTCCTGGAAGATGGATTCCTTGATCTGCTGGGCTCGGGCGTTTTCCTCCCGAAGGTGCTCCAGCTCCTTTTTCAAGCGCGTGTTGAACATGGTCGGAACCCGTTGGCTGAGAGTGTGGAACTGCTTGGTCAGCGCATCGGCCCTGCCGGTACTTTCTTAAGGGGCTGGCGAACAATTCGACGGGGCGCGGCTTGAAAAGTGTAGACGCGCCCCGCCCGAACATCATTTTTCCCAATCCACCGGGCATTCCCGGCAGCCTTCCATGTTCACCCCCTGGAACGACGCGTAGTGGCGACGGGCGCCGCTGAGGTCGGCGTTCTCCAGGTTGGCGTCGCCCAGCTTGGCTTCCTGCAGGTTGGCGTCGTTGAGGTGGGCGCCCTTGAGGTCGGCGCGGCTGAGCCAGGTCATTTCCAGGTCGGCGGCGCTGAGGTTGGCGTCGTGCAGCCTGGCGCCGGAGAGGCGGGCGAACTCCAAGTAGGCGGCGGTCAGGTCGGCGCCCTTGAACTGCGCGCCCTGGCCGAACAGGCCCCAGCCCTGCACCGCCACCAGGCGGGCGCCGCTGAGGTTGGCCAGGCGCAGGTTGCTCTGCTGCAGGCTGGCGCGGGTCAGGTTGCTGCCCACCAGTCGGGCTTTCTCCAGGTTGGCCAGGTCGAGGTTGGCGTGGCGCAGGTCGGCGCCGGAAAGATCGGCCCCGGCCAGGTTGATCTTGTGCAGGTCGAGGTTGCGCAGGTCGGCATTGCGCAGGTCGGCGCCGGGGCACTGGCTTTCCGGCTCCAGGCGGCAGCCGCCGATTACCCGGACGGCATCCTCGGGGGTGGCCTCGGCTTGCGGGGCGGGGGCCTGGGCCCAGGCGAGCCCGACGACCAGCATCAGCAGGGGAAGGAACATGGGCAGGTAGTTCATGACGGCTCCTGGTGCGTGGCAGGGGAGTCGGCGCGCCCGCAGGCGCGCCGGGGAGGGTCAGCGGCTGGCGGTCTTGTTGTCCCAGCTCGGCAGCTTGAACACCCAGAACGAGCCGCCCTGGGCCACCGGCTTGGTCAGCTCGGCCATGTCGCCGCCCCACAGCGGCACGGCGCCGCCGTAGCCGACGGTCACGCCGATGTACTGCTCGCCGTCCTGTTCCCAGGTGATGGGCGGGGAGACGATGCCGCTGCCGGTCTGGAACTTCCACAGCTCCTTGCCGGTTTTCGCGTCGAAGGCCTTGAAGAAGCCGTCGCCGGTGCCGGTGAACACCAGGTTGCCCTTGGTGGCCAGCACGCCGGCCCAGAGCGGCAGGTGCTCGTTGTGCTCCCACACCACCTTGCCGGTGGTCGGGTCCATGGCGCGCAGGCTGCCGACATGGTCGTCGTACATGCGCTTGATGCGGAAGCCCATGCCCAGGTAGGCGGAGCCCTTCTTGTAGTTCACCTCCTCGGTCCAGTAGTCCTCCTTCCAGTTGTTGGCCGGCACGTAGAACAGGCCGGTGTCCTGGCTGTAGGCCATCGGGTTCCAGTTCTTGCCGCCGAGGAAGGGCGGGGAGACCTCGACCGCCTTGCCGTGCTTCTGGCCCGGCTCGGGCAGGGGCGGGCGCTGGCCTTCGTTCTCCACCGGGCGGCCGGTCTTCAGGTCGATGTGGCTGGCCCAGGTGATGTTGTCGACGAAGGGGAAGGCGTTCTGCAGCTTGCCGTTGGTGCGGTCCACCACATAGAAGAAGCCGTTGCGGTCGGCGTGGGCGGTGGCTTTCACCACCTTGCCGTCCTTGCCCTTGTAGTCGAACAGCACCAGCTCGTTGTTGCCGGAGAAGTCCCAGGCGTCGTTCGGGGTGTGCTGGTAGAACCACTTCACCTCGCCGGTGCTCGGGTCCACGCCCACCTGGCCGGAGGTGTAGAGGCTGTCGTAGTCGTGGGGGTTGCCGCCCTTGGCGGTGCGCGCCCAGGTGTTCCAGGGGCCGGGGTTGCCGGCGCCGACGATGATGGTGTTGGTCTCGGCGTCGAAGCTGGCGCTCTGCCAGGGGGCGCCGCCACCGTGGCTCCAGGCCTCGACCTTGCCGGTGGGGGAGTTCTTGTCGTCCGGCCAGGAGGGCGCCTTCACGTCGCCCGTGGGGGTGCTGTCCTTGCCATTGAGGCGGCCCATGTGGCCCTCGACGAAGGGGCGCATCCAGACTTCTTCGCCGGTGTCCGGGTCGCGGGCGTAGAGCTGGCCGACCACGCCGAATTCGTCACCGGAGCTGCCGTGGATCAGCAGCGTCTTGCCGGTCTTCTGGTCCTTGATCAGGGTCGGGGCGCCGGTCATGGTGTAGCCGGCGGTGTGATCGCCGAACTTCTTGTTCCACACCACCTTGCCGGTGTCCTTGTTCAGCGCCACCAGGCGGCCGTCCAGGGTGCCGAAGAAGATCTTGTCGCCGTAGATGGCGGCGCCGCGGTTGACCACGTCGCAGCAGGGGCGGATGTCGTCGGGCAGGCGGTGGTTGTAGACCCACAGACGCTTGCCGGTCTTGGCGTCAAGGGCGAACACGCGGGAATAGGAGCCGGTGACGTAGACCACACCGTCGCGCACGATCGCCTGGGATTCCTGGCCGCGCTGCTTCTCGTCGCCGAAGGAGTAGGACCAGGCCGGCACCAGCTTGAACACGTTCTGGTCGTTGACCTGGGCCAGGGGGCTCCAGCGCTGGGCGTTGGTGCCCATGCCGTACTGCAGCACGTCCTTGACCGAGACATGGTCGTTGGCGATGTCTTCCCAGGTCACGTTGGCGGCGAAGGCGCTGGCGCTGGCGGCGAGGCCACCGGCGAGCAGGAGGCCCTTGATGGCGAGGCTGAGCGGGCTGGCGGGTTGGGGGTGCGATCTTGTTGTCATGTGTGCGGTTCCCGTGGTCGTTGTGGACCAGTGCGCCACCTGGCGTCCTGGCGCTTCGAATACTGGAAGCGCCACCGCCTGCGGGATACGGAAAAACTCCCGCGCTTGCCGGGAAAACTTCCCAGTGCGGGCATGACTTGGAACCGCTGCCAAAGCGCCTCGATACACCTCCGCCCGGCTTGCTACCAAGGGAGTAGGGCGCGGCCACCAAAGCAGCATTCGGCCCTGATCGGGCGCTCCTTACCATCCTCGTCACCACGCTCCTGCCGAGCGTTCGCCTTGCCCAGCATCTCGAAGAGGATGGAAGTCATGAATAACAAGAACGCCCTGCGTGGCCTGATGTTCCTTGCCGGTCTGAGCCTCACCGGTCTTGCCCTGGCCCATGGCGATGTCGTGCCGCAGGCCGTCAACACCGATGGCCTGGAGCCCCTGGGCAAGGAATGGCGTGACACCAACCCCTACCGCGCGCCCTATGAGAAGAACGCCCTGGCGGTGGAGATCGGTTCCTCGGCCTACAACCAGAACTGCGCCCGTTGCCACGGCCTGGAAGCCAAGTCCGGTGGCATCGCCCCCGACCTGCGCCTGCTCGAAATCAGCGCCGACGGCGACGAGTGGTTCAAGGAGCGCGTGATCAACGGCGCGGTGCGCGACGGCGCGGTGTACATGCCGAAGATGGCCGACTTCCTCAGCCAGGAAGCGCTCTGGGCCATCCGCTCCTACCTGGAAAGCGTCCACGTCGAAGAGTGATCGCCATGCGCCTGCTCGCCCTGCTGTGCTGGTTGCTGTGCCTGCCGCTGGCGCAGGCGCAGGTCCGCCCCTATGACGACATCCTAGCCTCGGGGGTGCTCAAGGTCGCGGTCTACGAGAACTTCCCGCCCTACAGCTTCCAGCAGGACGGCCAGGCCCGCGGCGTCGACGTCGACCTGGCCAATGCCCTGGCCGCAGCGCTGGGGCTGAAGGCCGAGCTGATCTGGGTGACCCCCGGCGAGAAGCTCGACGACGACCTGCGCAACTACATCTGGAAGGGCCACTACCTGCGCCCCAAATTGCTCGCGGACCTGATGCTGCGCGTGCCCTACGACCGTGACTACACCGCGCGGCGCAACGACGTGGGCGAGCTGGTCAACGAGCAGGTGGTGATCTTCGCCCCCTACCAGCGCGAGCGCTGGCACCTGGTGCACGACGCCCGGCGCCTGCCGGTGGTGGACAGCATCGGCGTGTTCCGCCTGCACCCCATCGGCGTCGAGCTGGAGAGCGTGCCGTCCTTCTACCTGACCTCGGTGTTCAACGGCCAGCTCAGCGCCAACACCCGCCACTACCCGAGCCCGGCCGCCGCCTTCGCCGCCCTGCAGGGCGCCGAGGTGGATGCGGTGATGGCCCTGCGCGGCGAGCTGCAGTGGCTGCTGCACGAGGCCGCCGACCCGGCGCTGAAGTCCTCCGACACCACCTATCCCAACCTCGGCCAGCCCCTGTGGGACATCGGCATGGCGGTGCACGAGTCCAACCGCCAGCTTTCCAACGCGCTGGACATGGAGGTGGAGGCGATGGTCCGCGATGGCCGGCTGGCCGCCCTCTACGCCCGCTACGGGCTGACCTACGAGCTGCCCGGCCTCTACCAGGACGTGCAATGAGGTGGGCCCCGGCCTGCCAGGGAGAACCGCCATGCGCCACCTGACCACGCTGCTGCTGGGCTTGTGCCTGGGGGCCCGGGCCCTCGCCGCCCCCGACCCGGGCAAGGACCCGATGCCCTCGGTGATGTGGGACTTCCACCACCAGCGCATCCTCGACGGCGCGCCCTACGTCTTCGACGACCGCGTTCAGCTGCTGGCGCCGCCCTTCGCCGAGGACGCCCGCCAGGTGCCGATCCAGGTGGACGCCCGGGCGCTGCCGGGCAAGGTGACGCGACTCATGGCCTGGGCCGAGCTCAACCCCATTCCCCGGGTGTTCGACTTCCGCCCCGGCGATGCCGTGTTGCCGGTGGTGGCGATCCGCATCCGCATCGAGCAGGCCACGCCGATCCGCGCGGCGGCGCTGACCGAGGACGGTGTGTGGCACATCGGCTCGGCCTGGATCGACGCCGCCGGCGGCGGCTGCACCGCGCCCAGCGTGGTGCGCGCGCAACCGGGCTGGGAGGACCGCCTGGGGCAGATCCACGCCGCGCGCTTTCCCCTGGGGGGCGACGAACGCCTGCGCCTGCGCGTCGACCACCCCATGGACAACGGCCTGGTGGGCGGCATCCCCGAGTTCTTCCTCAACCAGGCCGAACTGCGCGACGCCGCCGGCAAGCCCCTGGCGACCCTGGAGCTGTTCCCGGCCGTGGCCGAGAACCCCACCCTCAGCCTGGACGTGAAGGGCCACGCAGGCGCGCGCCTGTGGCTGCGCGACAACAACGGCAACGAATTCGAAGGGGGGCTCTAGGCATGCGCCTGCTCGTGCTGGTGTTCCTCGTCGTGCTGCCGCTGCTGTCCCGCGCCGAGCTGGACTACACCCTGCAACCCCGGCAGGTCGCCGAAGGCACCTGGCTGCTGGAAGGCAGCACCGACAACTTCGCGGCGGGCAACGGCGGCAACGTGGTCAACACCGCCTTCATCGTCACCGACGACGGCGTGGTGGTGATCGACAGCGGCCCTTCCAAGCGCTACGGCGAAGCCCTGCGCCGGGCCATCGCCACGGTCACTTCGCAACCGGTGAAGCGGCTGCTGATCACCCACCACCACCCGGACCACGCGCTGGGCAACCAGGCCTTCGCCGACGTGCCCATCGCCGCACTGCCCGGCACCACCGAACTGCTGCGCCAGCAGGGCGACGCCATGGCCGAGAACATGTACCGCCTGGTGGGCGACTGGATGCGCGGCACCGAGGTGCTGCTGCCCACCGAGGCGGTCACCCCCGGCACCTTCAGCATCGGTGGCCACCCGCTGCGCCTGCTGGCCCTGCGCGGCCACACCGGGGCGGACCTGGCGATCCTCGACGAGCGCACCGGCGTGCTCTTCGGCGGCGACTTGCTGTTCTACCAGCGGGCCCTGACCACCCCCAACAGCCCGGGGCTGGACGTTTGGCTCGCCGACCTCGACCAGCTCCAGGCGCTGCCCTGGAAACTGCTGGTGCCCGGCCACGGCCCGGTGGCCCGCGATGACGCGATCTTCACCCAGATGCGCGACTACCTCGGCTGGCTCGACGGCCTGCTGCGTGACGGCGCGAAACGCGGCGCGGAGATGAACGAGCTGATCCGCGCGCCCATCCCCGAACGCTTCGCCGGCATCAGCCTGACCCGCTACGAGCTGGTGCGCAGCGTCAGCCACCTCTACCCGCGCTACGAGCGCGAACGCCTGCCCCGGGCGGAGTGACTCATTCGCCGGAAACCATTTCGCGAATGAATTGGCTCTGTCTGCGTTACCTGTTGTGGTTTTAATGCAAGCGCTCAAGCACGGTACTTTCCGGGCGCTTGAGGGTTTGTGCCACCTTCACCGCATGGGTTTCGCTTCGCTCTACACCATCCTACGAAAGCCCGTGCGCACCACGTGGCGATGCGCTGGACGAAGAAAGTTGGAGCAGCCGCCAACGCCCCTCCAGGAGGCCGAACGCAGTCGTT
>NZ_QKRU01000102.1:0-17891 GCF_003234055.1 Pseudomonas sp. 57B-090624 | reverse complement strand
AGGCTGAAGCCTTGGGTACGACCGATTTGAATGGTGGCGCGCTCTTCAACGCTGAGTTCGGTATAAGACATAGGGGCAGCACCGTACCGGAAAGGTCAGGTGTTGCACTCAGTTTTTGCCGCCGCCCTGTAAGCAACAGCTAGCGGACACAGTGGGCATATGTAGCTGTCATCAGCTTGATAATCAAAAGACTTTTCCATCCTCCTCAAGCACGATTCGTGACCGATTAAATATGTCTTTTCGATAGCGGCGCATATTCTGTTTAGGCGTGTCTCAAATTTTCTGAGCGCGAGCTCATCAACGTCATAGGGGGAACACTCGTCTGCCCTCCAGTGATGAAGCTCAATCGATGATGGTGTAACCCCGCGATGGGTGGAAAAAAATGGATTTTCCACATTTAAAAGCTGTATTACAGCTCGGGTTAAGTCTTCGTCATCCTCGTAACACTTTAATCGGACTATTTTGTTAAAAGGATAGCCTTCCTCCTGCTTGGCCATTATTGTCCCAAACCATTTTTTCTGAGCGAGTCCAGCCTCCTGCATCATTGCTCGAAGCGCATTGTCACCTCTGTATGGCAACTGATCTAGAGATGTTGGAATGTGGTATCCACAGTCTGAGCAGCGATGTCCAAAGGATGGATGGGGAGTGTCATTTAGGTGCAGTCTAGAGCAGGAATCGCACATCTTTTTCAAAGGCGAACCATGCAACAAGCAGCGATCTACTTGTAGCACAAATGTAAAGGCTGAGTGATATCCAAGCGGCGCGCACTCAGCACAGTACCGGTGATGCTCATTCGACGGAAAATAGCTCGAAGGAAAATGATCTTCTAATCCACTCGGCTTACATGCTGGAAGACCTAATTCCGAGCGAGGGCGCACATAAAAGCACGAGTCGACCTTAGCAGAGTCAAACCCTAAAAGCTCCAAAGCCTCAATCTCAGTAAGCGAATTAAATATTGCTAAATTTGAAACCATTCCCCCCACCGACTCAAACGGATAGGGGCCGGCTTTAAAAAACGATAGCCGCATCACGCCACCTTGTACGTGCCGCTGTAAGTACAGAAATCTTGTAGCGAACTAGACTCGACCCCGGCCATTATCTGTGTATCCGTTAGAACCAAACCTTCACGATCATGAGAAGAGCACCACATGAGAATGTATTTGATCGAAAACAAAACATGCTCCATAGGCAGATTATTTCTGTAGCTCCCGATCGCACAGCCAGTTAACGCAAGCCAAATTGGCTTTGCATACTTTTCCAGCCGAAACCCACTAGAAAACGCTATGGGAGCAAAGGCTTGTGTAAAAGTAATTCCAGAGCCCGACGGATAATCGGCAATAGAGTCATATCCCTTCAAAATAACTGTCAAATCATCAATACTGGAGCAGCCTTTAAACACAATGAACTCACTCATGAACCTAGCAATTATTTGCCTCTGTTCAGACGCAAAAAGATCGTCGCGCAATTGGATCACTTCTGGCATAGCAAATGAAACAACAGTCATCTTGATACCAACATTGTCAAGAGAGTTGTACAGGTCGGCTAGCTGATATAGATCAGCGCTCCTTAGGCGCTGAAATTCGTCTATCAAGCATACATACTGATTGCAGTCGTTTTCTCGAACCCGAAGAACGATCCTATCAGTAAGCTTTTTGAAAACCGAAAGCCTTGTTTCGCGAGACTTTATCGGGCAGTTCTCAATGTCAGCAAGCTGACGGATGATGTTAGAGCAATTTAATCCTTCCCTATTAATAACGGTTACCGAATTTACATATAGCTTAGGAAAAGTCGCCATCAGATAACCCTTCAAAGCCTTGCAGCATTGGGACTTTCCGAGTCGAGCTGGCCCGTAGAATATAACTCCGGTTTTTCGCATGAACACACGATCTTTGACGATTGAACTAATTCGCGAAATTTCGTTTGAGGCAATTAAAAATTGCGTTTCAATTACCGGATGATCGAGATCGTACATAGGTAGCCCTCTCAGTAATCGTCCTCAGGCCTCGGAATCAACTGGCCAGGTTTCAGATCAAAACCAATCATGCCAGTAACAGATTGAACCTTAACTTTCCCGACTGGTGCGGGAATTGCGGGAGCTTCTTTTTCCACATCGCCTTCCAGCCCGAACTGCTCATCAAACAGCCGCTGCAACTCTAAATTAGTGCTTCGGGTTTTTGATGAAATTAGATGCTCGCGATATTTCACAATAACATCGTCAATCATTGAGCACTCAAGCACCCGCTTTTCTATCGCTCTATTAATGATCTTTCTTGTTGTAACGCTGTGCTTAGAATGACGCCATATACCTTGAACATGAAGGGTGCCGAAAAATTCACCGGAGGTGTAGTACGCGTCGACCGCTCTATAGTCTTTCGGGTCTATTTTCACCCGCAGGCGCTCCCCAATGAGTGCAGGCCGGCTCGCCAGTTCGGCGCTCGTGTAATGAGCTTTGTCGAGCTGAATATAAGGCCGTATTCCCTTTTTAATGCCTCCACGAATGGTGCATTGTTTGACATGGCTTGACAGTTCGCTTACGGATTGCAGCCTGTCCTGCAGGCGTGGAAAGATAAGCCCATTTTCCCGAAAGAACTGCCTCATCACTTCAACAGGGCTCAAAGAGTAGTTCCGCCCCCTGCGAGGGGTGATGTTGTATGTAGCCATAAAGACATCAACAACCTGCGCGGCCTCGTCAATATTGATTTGATATTTTTCAGCGTTCTCTATCGGCGCCTCTGATCTGCCATTCCAAGGATTACTTCCTGTGCTTGAGGGTATAAGGTGCAAGAATCTTTGACTTGCTTGCCGAAACAGGCCTTCAATTTGAGAGCGACGCTCGGGCCTTCCAAGCTGACCGTAATTTATAGAGAATCCGAGAATATTTCTGGCATTACTAGAAACAAGCGCGGCATGATGCGCCATTGCATTGTCTAAGTACAAACAACCCCACAGCGCTCCCCTCGACTCTTCAATTAAGTAGCAAGGCATCCCGGCCCCATTAGGATATTCCAGGCCAGGTACGTCCAGCTCACTGATTGGTTCCCATCCTCCAACTGATGCGTCACATATCAAATCAAGAATGTCTTGCGCTCGCACCTCGCTGCTAAAGACAAGCCGATAAGCAAGTACCGCTTCAGACCTGCTTTCAACTGCAGCAATCAACCAAAATCGATTAATAACAGTGGTGGTAGTTAGATTGGGCTCAGGGCGTACCGCAAGAGAAAAAAATCCATCAATTTTATAAGCATCTATTTCAATCACATCAAAAGGTGCACTGCCAACTATCAATCGCTGCATTCCGTTGCCAACCTGTAGGTGAGCTTTACCTCCTACATCTGCAACAGCGAATACTGCTTTTTCGAAATCCTGATTCAAGATCGAATCTATTAGCTTTAGAATTGTTCTTTTCCCGGCGCCTTGCACCGAAAAAGGCCACTCTGCATCTGTAACACCGTCCTCTCTTAAAAGGTTAAGGAACTCAGCATAGTAATAACTCTTCTTGTATTTCAGTCCGCGGAATGCTGTCGTTCCCTGTTGGAGAACACGTTTTACAAATTTGCGGAACACATCAGGATGTTTAGCAATAGTTAGGCCTAATATGCCGCTGAGACTTCCTTGCTGCTCGCTACGTTTGCTTTGCTCTATATTTGTTCTGGTGTATTGTTTAATTCGTTTATTCGGCAGCAGAGCGACCTCTCCATGGTACACACCAAAGTCATCAAGTGTTGTGAACCTACTAACCAGTCGACACACTTCTTGCGGTTTCAGCCCTGTGTAGGTTTCAATTTCCTTAAGCGCTTGCCCCTCAAGTTTTAGCTTTACCGCTTCCCTTCTGAGCAAAAAAATATTTTTATCTGGTTCTTTAAGGCAGGCCTCGTCTACCCGCCCATACCCACAGCGGTTCAAAGATTCCCAGGTTATTGAAGACTTCATGACACCAATGCCCACTTGGTGTTTTTTGCAAAAAATGCGCTTTCAAATTCTACTGCTATCTTGCCTAAAGAATAATGCTGACAAAATAAGTATAGAAGCACATCTTGGGAGTGACTATTCAAATGCCTTAGATACTCGTCAAGCGTGCCTGAGGCGTGACCTATAAGATAATCTGCAACATCCAGATTAATTGCCGGAGGGATAAAAAAGTGCCTACCTGCTGCCAAACAGGCCGCTACCTTTAGTAGCGGCATGATGCTGCTTGCTCTAGGCGCAAAGTCATCATCATTAAAAATTCGATAATTTACGCCAGCTGCTTTTGCAAGTTCGCGCTGAAGTTCTATTTGTGGTGTCGATTCCGCGTCTTTGTTGAAGCTTCCCTCCTTTATCTCATGCCATTCTATCGACCCACCCCGCACTATCACCTCAGCATCGAGAATGGTTCTCTTCGCACCAGGCTCCGGTGATTGACTACGCGGTTGTGGGTTCAGATCGAAACGGATTACGTCGGGATTGAACTCTAAAAACAGGATCCAATGCGCTAATTCCCGATCGCTACTAAGCGAAAAATCCTGATCGCATTTTGCGCTATATACCCGCCATACGTTCCCGAACACTTTTCCGCGCTTCGTGAACGCATGCACCTTGCTTTGCTTACTCATATCTAGACAGCCCCATAAGGCCATTTCGATTAAACGAATCGCCTGCCAAACCTCTCAGGTTTTACATTAGTAATAAGAAAGATGGCTTTGTATAATGATTCGAAATATCTAGACTTGATTCCAATAACTTTTTGGGAATTATCCCAATTGGAATCTGTAGTTCATTTTTTTCTTGAGGAGGCTTTACTGACTGAAGCGCTGTATGAGAAGATGCTAAATATTCTAGATTTATTTAATGAAGCGACTATAACTCATTGATTTTGCTGCGCGGTCTGGTGTTGGAAATTTAGAAATGTCAGTTCAGATCGCTTTTCGTCAAATGCATGATTTCCCGTCCCTGGGATTTTCGCGCAAACCCGACGACGCTAGAGATGAAAGTCGCCCGCTGCTTCCGGTTGGTACAGCACTTTCCTGATCTCGATCCTTCGTGTCCGGTCGGCGATCCGCCAGTCGATGGCGTCACCCTCCTGATAACCCAGGATGGCAGCGCCGATGTCGGAGCACACCGAATGCTTCCCGGCGCGGCTGTCCGCCTCCTCGGGATAGACCAAGGCCACTTCGATCTCTTCGTCGTCCAGTTGCAGCAAGGCCCTGGAGTTCATCGTCACGACATTGCGCGCCACCTCTTGCGGCTTGACGACGATGGCTCGCTCCAGCTCGTGTTCGAGCTCGACGACGGCCGGGCCTTCCTCGAGCACGAGCAGGCTTTCGAGCCGGGCCTTGTCGATCTCGGTGATGCAGATGCCGGTGGCGTCGCTCACGGCACCTTCGCGCAAGAGCTGGAGATAGCGCCCCGCCGTCATGGCGAAGGATTTCAATGTCGGCGTTTCGCTCTCGAGCAGAAAGCCGCTGCGCAGAAAGGCCTTCAGCGAACGGGCGTTGTCCGGGTGGATCCTGGCGATGAGCGTCTTGGCCCGCATGTCGAGGAAGGCCAGCTTCATGCCTTCGCGGATGGTGCGGGCGCCGAGGTTCCGGCCCCACTTGCCGCTGTCTCCGATCACCAGGACGATCTCGCAACACGACCCGGTCTTGATGAGACGGACGAAGCCTACCGGTGCGTCCTGCCGGTCATAGGCCATGAAGAATCGTCCGCCGCTGTTGAACAGGTGCGTCAGGATCGGCATCTGGGTCCGGTCCATGGCTTGCTCGATGGTACGGGAGACATCCCGCGAATCGCTCAGGTAGCAGGTGACGCGCTCATCCTCCAACCAATCCATCAGCTTCAGCGCGTCTGCCCGGGTAATTTCCGGGCACAGGGAAATGAAAGGCCTGTTCATCTTCACCCCATTCGTTCGTAGAGGATGAAAGCCCTTCATGGCCATGGCCATGACGGTTCTTTCGGCGACCGGCAACTTTAAGCCATAACGCGGGAATGCCGAACAACCTGCGCACCGTTGCTCCGAGATTAAGCGCTTCCCGACAGGTAGACGCGGCAGCGGCGGGCTCACGCCCAATCACCCCAAGGCACAGCCGTTTGCCACTAGCACACTCGACCTAATCGACCGCAGTCGGCGCGGGTAATAGAGTCCAGGCCCGCTGAAGGATTCTTGCCATCACAAGGAGTGAAACCGTGCCCTCACTGAAGCTCGCCCTCATCGCCCTGGCGGCTCTGTCCGTTGGCGCATGCGCAGGCCCGACGCCGACCCATACCAATGACAACGGCGTCCGTGCAGCCGCGCAGAAGCTCATTGGCCAACCGGCCAGCAAGGCCTTCGAGCTGTTCGGCCAGCCCGACCAGGGCATGGGGCCGTCTTCGTACGGCAGCGGTGGTTTCTATGCCTGGAACCGCGTACAGACCCACATGACGCCGGAGCAGGTATTCGTCAGCACCGGCAAGGAATATGTCGGCCAGAAGGAAACCTGGGTGGGCGTCGGCGGCGGTGGCGTCGCTGGCATGGCGCAGGTCGGCAACGAGGCGGTGTACCGCGAGACCGGCTACTACGAAAACCGCACCGTGCTCGACTACTTCTGCAGCATCACGCTCTACACGGATGGCAAGGACATCATCACCAACGCCAGCGTGATCAACTGCATGAACTCGCAGTGAGCCCCGCTCGCCAGGCAATGTCCCGTCCTCCTCGCATCCCCCATGGCGCCAGTAGAACGCCCCTGCCCTGAGCGCCGTCAGCTTCCCTGATGGCCGGCAGGCCCGCCCGGCGCGGGCCTGCCGCCTCCCTCCTCCTCGGTCGCCGCGGTCGTCGCGTGTTTTGGCACATGCTTATTCCCTGAAATTATTTATCCAGGGTAGTTCTTCGCTTTTAGGATATATGCCGATCCAACGGGCCCAGCCCGCGACAGAGACTTGCCCAAGCAAGCGCCCCCCCGCCCTGCGTTGCACACCCATTCATGCGCCCTGCCCTTGCGGGACGCTGGCCTGCAACGAGGATTGATCCATGAGCTTCGACGTTTTCTGGTTCCTGCCGACTTCCGGCGATACCCGTTTCCTTGGCCGTTCCGAGAGTGGCCGCCCGGCCACCAACGCCTACATGCGGCAGATCGCCGTGGCGGCGGACCAGCTCGGCTACGACGGCGTGCTGATCCCCACCGGCGCCAGTTGCCTCGACCCCTGGGTGACCGCCGCCAGCCTGGTGCCCGTCACCCAGCGCATCAAGCTGCTGGTGGCCCTGCGCACCACTCTCGGCAACCCCACCGCCACGGCCCGCCAGGCCGTGAGCCTCGACCAGGCCAGCGGCGGGCGCCTGCTGCTCAACGTGGTGCCGGGCGGCGATGCCACGGAGCTCGCCGCCGATGGCGTGTTCCTCGACCATGACGCGCGCTATGCCGCCTCGGACGAATTCCTCACCATCTGGCGCCGCCTGCTGCAAGGCGAGACCGTCGACTTCGACGGCGAGCACCACAAGGTCCGTGGCGCGCAGAACTTCTTCCCGCCGTTGCAGAAGCCCTACCCGCCTCTCTACTTCGGTGGCTCCTCGGTGGCGGCCCACGAGCTCGCCGCCAAGCATGTGGACGCCTACCTGAGCTGGGGCGAGCCACCGGCGGCGGTGGCCGAGAAGATCGCCGACGTGCGTGCCCGCGCGGCGAAACATGGGCGCACGGTACGCTTCGGCGTACGCCTGCACGTGATCGTGCGGGAAACCAACGAGGCGGCCTGGGCCGCGGCCGACGAGCTGATCAGCCACCTGGACGACGCCACCATCGCCGCCGCCCAGGCCAACTACGCGCGCATGGACTCCGAAGGCCAGCGGCGCATGGCCGCCCTGCACCAGGGCCGGCGTGACAACCTGGAAGTGGCGCCCAACCTCTGGGCCGGCGTGGGCCTGGTTCGTGGCGGCGCGGGCACCGCCCTTGTGGGGGACCCGCAGACCGTCGCCGCGCGCCTGCAGGAATACGCCGAACTGGGCATCGAAAGCTTCGTGCTCTCCGGCTACCCGCACCTGGAAGAGGCCTACCGCTTCGCCGAACTGGTGTTCCCGCTGCTGCCCGGCAAGGGCCAGGTCACAACGGCGGGCACCTTCACCGGCGGCGCCTTCGACATCCGCGCCGGCAAGGGCCAGGCCGCCTAGAAACGCAGCTCCGGGCCCAGCTCATGGGCCCGGTTTCAGACATTCCACTCGCGCTTGCAAGCCATCAGGAACTCGATGAAGGCGCGCAGGCGCAACGGCATGTGCCGGCCCTGCGGATACAACAGGGTGAAGGGCCGCGAGCGCCCGCCGAACGCCGGCAGCACCTCCACCAGCGAACCCTCCGCCAGCTCCCGCTCGACGATGAAGCGGTAGGTCTGGAACAGCCCCGCACCGTGCTTGGCCAGGGTCACGCCGCCGAGCACATCGTCCGAGCAGCAGTAGTTGCCCTTCAGCAGCAGCTCCCGCTCCTGGCCGTTGTCGTTGAACAGCCAGGGAATGCGGCGGCCATTGCTGGGCAGCTCGAACTGGATGCAGTCGTGCTCGTCCAGCGCCTCCAGGGACTGCGGCGCCGGAGCCCGGGCCAGGTAATCCGGGCTCGCCACCACCACCAGGGCGGCGTCTTCCAGGTGCCGGGCGATCAGCGTCGAATCGGGCAGCGCGCGCACGCGGATCGCCAGGTCGTAGCCCTCGCCGACGAAGTCGATGTTGCGGTTGCTCAGGTGGATGTCGACCTTCACCCCCGGGCAGCGCTCGCGAAAGCGCGCCAGCACCGGCAGGATGCGGTGGTGACCGTAGGTGGTGGGGATGCTGATGCGCAACTGGCCCGTCGGCTCCTGCTGGCGGCCCATCATGTCGCGCTCGGCCTCGATCAGCTGGGTCAGCGCCTGGCGGCATTGCTCGAAGTAGCCACGCCCGCTTTCCGTGAGACGGATGCTGCGCGTCGTGCGCTGGAACAACCGCGTGCCCAGGCGCTCCTCCAGGCGCGAAATGGAGCGGCTGACCGCCGCCGGCGTGACCCCGGCCACCAGCGCGGCCGCCGTGAAGCTGCCTTCCTCTGCGGCCAGGCAGAACAGCTCGATGCTGCCCAGCTGGATGTCTTCGAAATGGCGCTTCACGATTGGTTACACCGGGTAATAACTGAAGTTTCCGATCCTACATAAATCCGGGGAAGCGGAACAAATACAGTTACAGTCCGCAGGCCGATAGCCCTTGGCCAAGGCCCCCATCCGCTCCACCAAGATGAACTCCAGATGCCATTCGTCAACGTCCGCATCACCCGCGACGGCGTCACCCGCGAACAGAAGGCCCAGGTCATCGCCGAGATCACCGAGACCCTGCAACGGGTCCTGGGCAAGGACCCCCACCTCACCCATGTCGTCATCGAGGAAGTCGACACCGATAACTGGGGCTACGCCGGCGTCACCACCACCGAGTACCGCAGGAACCAACCCGGCTGAGGCCCGCCAGCGTCCTACGCAAAAGGGAGGCCGGTGCCTCCCTTTTACCCTGAGCCTCCTGCTCAGCGTTGCGCCGCCTGGTCACGCTCCTTCAGCAGCGCCTGGATCACCGCCTCCTGCTCCGCATAACGCCCCTCCCCCGCATGCATGTGGCGGATGCGCCCCCGGGCATCGATGAAGTAGTGCGCCGGCCAGTACTGGTTGTCGAAGGCGCGCCACACCCGGTACTGGTTGTCGGTGGCCACGGGATGCTGGATGCCCAGGCGCGTGACGGCCTTTCGCACATTCGCCTCGACCCGCTCGAAGGGGTATTCCGGCGTGTGCACCCCGATCACCACCAGTCCCTGGTCGGCATAGCGGCGTGCCCATTCGTTCACATGGGGCAGGCTGTTGCGGCAGTTGATGCAGTCATAGGTCCAGAAGTCCACCAGCACCACCTTGCCGCGCAGCGCCTGCATGTCCAGCGGCGGGCTGTTCAGCCACTGGCTGGCGCCCCTCAGCGACGGTGCGGGGCCCAGGTCGGGCAGCCGCTCATCCGCGCGGGCATCGCCGACCAGATGCTCCAGCAGCTGCGGCAGGTCATCGAGCACCCGGGCTTCGAGACCGGAAGCCAGGGCCGATGAGCCGACGCCGGCCAGTTGCGGGCCGAGCCCGCTGGCGATGCCGACCACCGCCAGCAGCGCCACCACGCCCGTGCCGCGGCGCAGCCAGCCGACCAGGCGCAATGACGGCCGCAGGCGCTGCAGCACGCCGCGCCCGAGGAAGATCGCCAGCGCCAGCCCGGTCGCGCTGCCCAGGCCGAAGCTGAACAGGAGCAGGCTGGTGGAGGCATTGGGGCCATCGAGCATCGCCCCGGAGAGGATCAGCCCGAGGATCGGCCCCGCGCAGGGCGCCCACAGCAGGCCCGTGGCGCAGCCCAGCAGCCAGGGTGCAAGCGCCGACGGCAGCCGCTGCGCCTGGCCATGCAGGCGCTCGGCCAGCCACAGCCAGGGCCGGGAAAGCCAACTGGCGACGCGGCTGGAAAGCAACGCCAGCGCCGAGGAACCCAGCACCACCAGGGCGATCCAGCGCCCCCAGGTGCTGGCCTCGATGGCCCAGTCGGCGGAAACGGCCGCCAGGCTCGCCAGCGCAGCGAAACCCGAGGCGAGGCCGAGCAGGGTCAGCAGCGTCGAGCCGGCCGACCCGCCGGATCGGGACAACAGCAGCGGCAGGACGGGAAGAATGCAGGGGCTGAACAGGGTCAGCACCCCACCGATGAAGGCGATGAGCAGCATGGGCACCTCGGCGCAGGCGGTTTCGGGGGCGATGGGCTCAGTTGCTGTCCTGGCAGGCCGTGGCGTGCTTCAGGTAGGCGAGACGGTGTTCGCGGCCCTGGGAATCCAGGTAGTCCATGCGGGCTTCGACGACCTGGCAGAGCACGGTCGGCGCCTCGTGCAGCGCCAGGACCTTCTGCACATCCAGCTGCATGCCGTAGTGGTACTGCTCGACGGGGATGGATTCCGCGGCCTGCAGGCCAAGGCTGGCCAGCGGCAGGACCAGCGACAGGGCGAAGGCGGCGGTGCGGGCGAGTGATTGCATGTCGATCTCCTGGAGATGAAAGCCGGCCGGGTTGCCGGGCCTTCATTGCACGGCCAGGGGGTGTCGCCACTGTGTCGGAAGCGTCGCCGATTTGCCGCGCCAGGTAACAAAGGGGCCCTGTATACACTGCAATACAAAGGGCAGCGGGCAAGCGGCCGCGACGTCGATACACTAGCGCCGACACCCTCCGAGGAGCGCTTCATGGACCACATCGACCACATCCTGATCGTCGACGACGACCGGGAAATCCGCGAGCTGGTCGGCAACTACCTGAAGAAGAACGGCCTGCGCGTGAGCCTGGCGGCCGATGGCCGGCAGATGCGCGGCTTTCTCGACGGCAACACGGTGGACCTCATCGTGCTCGACATCATGATGCCCGGCGAAGACGGCCTGAAGCTCTGCCGCGAGCTGCGCGTGGGCAGGCACAGGTCCACCCCGGTGCTGATGCTCACCGCCCGCAGCGAGGAGACCGACCGCATCATCGGCCTGGAAATGGGCGCCGACGACTACCTGACCAAGCCCTTCTCCGCCCGCGAGCTGCTGGCGCGGATCAACTCCGTGCTGCGTCGCACCCGCATGCTGCCGCCGAACCTGCAGATCAGCGAAAGCAGCCGCCTGATCGGCTTCGGCCAGTGGCGCCTGGACACCAGCGCGCGCCACCTGCTCGACGCCGAGGGCACCATGGTCGCCCTGAGCGGCGCCGAGTACCGCCTGCTGCGGGTCTTCCTCGACCACCCGCAGCGCGTGCTCAGCCGCGAGCAATTGCTGAACCTGACCCAGGGCCGCGAAGCCGACGTGTTCGACCGCTCCATCGACCTGCTGGTCAGCCGCCTGCGCCAACGCCTGCTGGACGACGCCCGCGAGCCGGCCTGCATCAAGACCGTGCGCAGCGAGGGCTACGTCTTCTCCCTGCCCGTGCAACTGATCGAGCCCCTGTCGTGAGCACCCTCCTCCACTGGCCACGGACGCTGGCCGCGCGGCTGATGCTGATCTTCCTCAGCGGCCTGGTGCTCGCCTACGGCATGTCCTTCAGCTCGCAGTTCTACGAGCGCTACCAGACCGGCCGCAGCATGATGCTCAACAACCTGGAAATGGACGTGAGCACCGTCGTCGCCCTGATCGACCGCCTCCCCGCCCAGGAGCGCGCGGCCTGGCTGCCGCTGCTGGAGCGGCCGAACTACCGCTACCGCCTGGACCCGGGCCTGCCGGGCACACCCATGGACATGAGCGCGGCGCCCATGGCCGCCACCTCCATCGAGCGCGCCCTCGGCAAGGACTACACCCTGAGCTTCGCCACCATCGAAGGGCCCGCGCCGCACTTCCAGGTGCACCTGCAACTGCGCGACGGCCACCCGCTGACGCTGGACGTGACCCCGGCCCCCATCCCCATGGCCAGGTGGCTGCCGTTGATGCTCACCCTGCAACTGGCGGTGCTGCTGCTGTGCACCTGGCTCGCCGTGCGCATGGCCATCCGCCCCCTCACCCGCCTGGCCAGCGCCGTCGACCAGCTCGACCCGGACACGCCCGCCACGCCGCTGGCGGAAACCGGCCCGCGCGAGGTCGCCCATGCCGCCCGCGCCTTCAACGCCCTGCAAGGCCGCATCGCCGCCTACCTCAAGGAGCGCATGCAGCTGCTGGCGTCGATCTCCCATGACCTGCAGACCCCGATCACGCGCATGAAGCTGCGTGTGGAGCAGATGGACAGCACCCCCGAAATCGAACGCCTGTGGAGTGACCTCGACGAAATGCAGCACCTGGTGCGCGAGGGCGTCGCCTATGCGCGCAGCATGGACGGCGGCCGCGAAGCCGTCTGCCGCGTGGCGCTGGACGCCTTCCTCGACAGCCTGGTGCTCGACTACCAGGACAGCGGCCAGGCGGTGAGCCTCGAAGGCCGCACGGGTGCGCTGCTGGAGACGCGGCCGCACGCGCTGCGACGGGTGCTGAGCAACCTCATCGACAACGCCCTCAAGTTCGGTGGCCACGCCGAGCTGCGGGTGCTGGAGGACGGGCCCGGCCAGGTGCGCCTGCAAGTGCTGGACGAAGGCCCGGGGATCGACGAGGCGGAGCTGGAGCAGGTCTTCAAGCCCTTCTACCGCGTGGAGGGCTCGCGCAACCGCGACACCGGCGGCACCGGCCTGGGCCTGGCCATCGCCCAGCAACTGAGCCAGGCCCTGGGCGCCCGCCTCACCCTGCGCAACCGCGAGGGCGGCGGCCTCTGCGCGCAACTGGAACTGGATGTAACAGGCTGAGCCACGGATACACCGGGATACACAGCGCCACCGGGCAGACACACGCGGGACAAACCCGGCGGCGAGCATGGCCTCACCGCGCGGGCACCCCGCCCAGCGCCCCGATCCCGAGGCATTCCCCATGACGTCACTGGCACCCACCCCCTTCGAGCAGGCTTGCAACCGATTCGCCCAACTGGGCGACTGGGGCGCGGACATCCCCCTGCGCCTGTTCCTGGCCTGGGAGTTCTTCGAGTCGGGCCTGGAGAAATGGAACGGCGACAACTGGTTCGAGCCGATCAACGCCGCCTTCCCCTTCCCCTTCGACCTGCTCCCTGCCGGGCTCAACTGGCAGCTCTCCATGTGGGCCGAACTGATCGCCCCGGTGCTCCTGCTGCTCGGCCTCGGCACCCGCTTCGCCACCCTGGTGCTGATGATCCTCACCGTCGTCGCCATCGCCGCCGTGCACTGGCCGGCACACTGGTCGAGCCTCGCCGAACTCGCCCAGGGCTACTCCATCAGCGACAAGGGCTACGGCAACTACAAGCTGCCGCTGATCTACCTGGTCGCCGCCCTCCCCCTGCTCCTCAACGGCGCCGGCCGCCTCAGCCTCGACGCCCTGCTGCACCGCAGGGGCTGAATTCTTCCGCCCGATGAAAAGCCCCGCGCATCCAGCGATGCGCGGGCTTCTTCTTGAAAATGATGGGTAAAGCCTGGCGAAATCCTTGCTGTGCATCCCCACGGAGCCGCCCTGTACAGGTTCGATGACGCTCTTTTCATCCACCAGCGGTGCCCGGCATGGCCACGGTTGGTGGACCGATAAAGCGTGGTCCACCCTAGGTCGCGGATACCTCCGTGATCGGCCTGGGCCCACCCGTAGGGTGGGTAGAGCGAAGCGAAACCCACGCGGTGCAGCGTGACCGAGACACTGGGACTCCCGCGTTTTAGCGTTACGTAACGCCTCGCATATTCGTTACGTAACGATATCCGCTTCTGAATGGCACGGCCTTACTGGCGTGTACCGATCACCACGCCCTGCTCCCGCAAAGCCTCCAGCAACGCCAGCCCCTGCGGCAGGATGGCCACGGCCTCCACGCCGATGGCTTCGGCCAGGCCTGCCAGGTGCTGCAACCCGCTGCATTCGCTTTCCCGCAACGACACCAGCAGCGCATGGGCCAGCGGCGCCAGGCGCGAGAAGCGCACCTGCTGGTCGGCACCACGCCGGGCCAGCAGCAGCGTCGGCTGCTCCGGTGCCTGTTGCGGCAGGAAGCCCGGGGCGATCTCGTTCACCGGCCAGGCATAGGCCAGCGGCCAG
This sequence comes from Pseudomonas sp. 57B-090624, assembly GCF_003234055.1. NCBI lineage: Bacteria > Pseudomonadati > Pseudomonadota > Gammaproteobacteria > Pseudomonadales > Pseudomonadaceae > Pseudomonas > Pseudomonas sp. 57B-090624. The sequence continues at coordinate 3,356 of NZ_QKRU01000102.1, read as the reverse complement.
GCCAGGGCCGAGAGCAACGGAACCCCGGCGAGCAGGTCACCTTCCGGGGCATGCGCGCTCTCCTGGCGGTCGCTCAGCAGCAGTGCGCTTTCCACCCACTCGTAATGGGCCAGCTCCACCAGCCAGGGCAACGCCAGGCCATCGCCCCCGCCGCCTTCGAGAAAGGCCACGAACTCCCCGGCCAGCTCGGTGAACAGCGGCGTACGGCAGTGATGTTCGGCGTAGAAGGCTCGCACCAGCGCCTGCCACCGCGCATCACCCAGGCAGGCACGGAGCACCGGGAAGCCCCCCGCCAGCAGCCCCTCGACATTGCCGAAGAACAGCTGCCGGTAGACCGCCAGGCGCCGTGCCTCGATGCCGGGTGGCGGCGCGTAGCGCTGCGGGTCACGTACATGGCGGGCCAGGCTCAGTAACTGGGCGTGCAGCGTGTCAGCCATGGCGCACCTCCGGCCAGCGGGTGGCGGCGTGCTGCCGCGCGCGGATCTGCTCCACCTCCTCCAGCAACTCCACCAGGGGCGGGAAGTTGAAGTCGCGCTCCAGCAAGGTCGGCAGCGGGCCGAAGCGCCGGTAGGCCCGCTCCAGCAGGTGCCAGACATCGCCCTTCACCGTCGCGCCGTGGGTGTCGATCTTCAGGTCCGGCGCCTCGTCGTAGTGGCCGGCCACATGCAGGCTGGCCACCCGCCCGGCCGGGATCGCCGCCAGGTAGGCCGCTGCGTCGTAGCCATGGTTGATGGCGTTGACATGGAGGTTGTTGACGTCCAGCAGCAGGTCGCAGTCGGCCTCCTCCAGCACCGCGCGGAGGAAGTCGATCTCGCTCAGTGCCTGGTAGGGCGCGGCGTAGTAGGAAATGTTCTCCACGGCGATGCGCCGGCCGAGCACGTCCTGCGCCTGGCGGATGCGCGCGGCGACGTGGTGCACCGCCTCCTCGGTGAACGGCAGCGGCAGCAGGTCGTAGAGCTGGGCCTGGTCGGAGCAGTAGCTCAGGTGCTCGCTGAAGCAGGCCACGTGGTGGCGATCGAGGAAGCGCCGGGTCTGCCGCAGCAGCTCCAGGTCCAGTGGCGCCGGGCCGCCCAGGGACAGCGACAGGCCGTGGCAGCTCAGCGGGAAGCGCTCGACCAGTTGCGCCAGGCCATCTCCGAAGCGGCCACCGACGCCGATCCAGTTGTCCGGCGCGCACTCGAGGAAATCCAGGGCGCCGGCGTCCATCGCCAGCAGTTCGGGCATCAGGGCACGGCGCAGGCCGAGGCCGGCGCCGTGCAAGGAGGCTGTGTTCATGAGGGGTCTCCAGAAAGCGCGAACCCTCCCGGCCAGTGGCGCAGGAGGGTTCCTTGGGGGCGTGGGCGGCGACTCAGTCCTTCGCCTGGCTCATGTGGGTGAACAGTTCCGTGGGCACCTTCTTGCCATTGGAGAGGTACTGGTTGCTGCGGAACCTGTACACCTCTGCCTCGGACAGGTAGCCATCGCCATTGGCGTCGATCGCCTTGAACTCCTTGCCACCCTTCGGCGCCACCGCCAGCAGTTCGGCGAGGGAGACGCGGCCATCGTGATCGGTGTCGGTGCGGGCGAACGAAGCGTCGCCGCACTTGCCTTCACCGCACTTGCCCTCCCCGCACTTGCCTTCGCCCTGGGCCGCCTTGGCGCTGGCACCGCTGGAGCCGCATTTGCCTTCGCCACACTTGCCTTCGGCGGCCTTGTCGGCGGCGGCCAGCTGGTAGCCCTGGGGCAATGCCTCGACGGCGAAGGCGGCGGACGAGGCGATGTTGAGGCCACCGGCCAGGGCCACGGCGAGCAGGCCGATACGGGATGTGTTCGCGAGCGGGGTATGGGACATGGTGCTTCTCCGGATACAGGGCGCGGGCGATGCCGCGCGGGGCGTGCCACTGGTGGCGTTGGAACCCTGGAACCCGCAGCCTGGCTGCATGCGTTCGGGGGTGGGGCTATTTCGCCCTGGTCCTGTATCCGTGGCGTATCCATGAGGGGGCGCATTTGTAAGCCAGCCCGGCGCGCGGGCCGCGAGATACAGAGCGATACACGCCACCCGCCCCGTTCACGGCCTATTCCGCCGCGAGCGCCTCGCGCAGGCGCTCGAAGGCCGCGGTCGCGTAGCCCTCGCGCCAGATCAGCAAGGTGTCCACCGACAGCGCCGGCAGCGCGGTCACCGGCGGGCTTTCGCGGTACAGCGCGAGGAGCGAGCGCGGCACGATGCCCGCGCTGTCGCCCGCACTGACGCACGCGAGGATGGCGTGGTAGGAGCCCACCTCGCGCACCTGCACGGGCGCGCCTCCCTGGGCACGGTGCTCGCCCAGCCAGCGTTCGGCGAGCATCCGGTAGGTGCAGCCCCGTGCGAAGCAGGCCAGCGCGCCGACACGGAGGTCCCCGGGCGATACCAGCGGCGGGTGATCGGGCGGCAACAGCATCACCAGCTCCTCATTGAAGGCCGGCATGGCGCAGAGGCCGCGCTCCAGCGCCTGGCCTTGCAGGTCCTCGCGGCGCAGCGCCTCGGGGTGCGCCACCAGGGCACAGTCGATGCGGCTCGACAGCACCCCCTCGATCAGGGCCTGGCTGGTGCCGGTGGAAACCTCCAGGGCGACCCCGGGGTAAGCACGGTGGTAGCGCGCCAGGACCGGCGGCAGCCTGCTGGCCGCCGTGCTTTCCATGCTGCCCAGGCGCAGCGTCCCGCCCGCCACGCCGGGGTGCATGGACTGCCGCGCCTCCGCCGCCAGCGCCAGCAACCGCTCGGCATAGGCGAGGAACTCGCGGCCCTTGTCGGTGAGCGTCATGCGCTTGCCGTCGCGCAGGAACAGGTGCACGCCCAGTTCGTCTTCCAGTTGCTTGATGCGCGTGGTGACGTTCGACTGCACCCGCTGCAGGTGCTGGGCCGCACGGGTCACGCTCTGCTCGTCGGCGACGGCGCGAAAGATCTCGAGGCTGGTCAGGTCCACTTTCAATCTCTTACAGAGAACAAGTTGATCTGAATATTCTCATTATGAGATTTTACGTCAAGCCAACCCTTGACCCAGAGGCCTGCCGAAACATGCTGATCACCGAACTGCTGGGGATCGAGATCCCCCTCATCCAGGCGCCCATGGTGGGTGTCTCCACGCCGAAACTGGCCGCTGCCGTGTCCAACGCCGGTGCGCTGGGCTCCATCGGCATCGGCGCCAGCACGCCCGAGCAGGCACGGGCGATGATCCGCGACACCCGCGCGCTGACCGCCAGGCCGTTCAACGTCAACCTCTTCTGCCATGCGCCCGCCCAGCCCGACCCCGCGCGCGAACGGGCCTGGCTCGAGCACCTGCGCCCGCTGTTCGCCGAATTCGACGCCGAACCGCCGGCCACGCTGCGCGAGATCTACC
>NZ_QKRU01000101.1:0-18732 GCF_003234055.1 Pseudomonas sp. 57B-090624 | reverse complement strand
CCACCTCGGCAACGGACTCGACCACCGGGGCGGGCGCAACCGGCTGCGTCTCGGCGGCGGGCACCTCGGGTTGGGTGGGTTCTGCGGGCGGCACGGGAGCCGCTTCCTGCGGTTTCTTGCGCAGCCAGCCGAACAGTGATTTTTTTTCAGCGGCCTCGGCCGGCGTCTTCTTGTCGTCGTTGGAACCAAACATGGGTAGCTTGTATCTCAAGGAGCGGCCGCTCTGGGCCTGGCCCGGTAGCGTCGCCGTGCCGGAAAGGGATGGAGTATCCTAGCACCTCTTCGCCCGCAGGCGGTACGTCCGCCGGGGCCGTCCGAAAGGTCAAAAACATCGATGAAAGCGATTGCCCGCCACGCCGCCGGCTTGCTGTTCGGCGCCCTTTGTCTGCCGATAGCCGCCCATGCCGCAGAATCCCAACCCACCCATGAATACACCCTCGAAAACGGCCTGAAAATCGTCGTCAGAGAAGACCACAGGGCACCGGTGGTAGTTTCCCAGCTCTGGTACAAGGTAGGCTCCAGCTACGAGACCCCGGGCCAGACCGGCCTCTCCCACGCCCTCGAACACATGATGTTCAAGGGCAGCCGCAAGCTCGGCCCGGGCGAGGCTTCCCTGGTGCTGCGCGACCTCGGTGCCGAGGAGAATGCCTTCACCAGCGACGACTACACCGCCTACTACCAGGTCCTGGCCCGCGATCGCCTGAGCGTCGCCTTCGAGCTGGAGGCCGACCGCATGGCCAGCCTGCGCCTGCCGCCGGAAGAGTTCGTGCGCGAGATCGAGGTGATCAAGGAAGAGCGCCGCCTGCGCACCGACGACCGCCCCACCGCCAAGGCCTTCGAGCGTTTCAAGGCCATGGCCTATCCCGCCAGCGGCTACCACACCCCCACCATCGGCTGGATGGCCGACCTGGACCGCATGAAGGTCGAGGAGCTGCGCCACTGGTACGAATCCTGGTACGTGCCCAACAACGCCACCCTGGTGGTGGTCGGCGACGTCAAGGGCGAAGAGGTCAAGGCCCTGGCCCAGCGCTGGTTCGGCGACATCCCCAGCCGCGCCGTGCCGCCCTCGAAGAAGCCCCTGGAGCTCGCCGCACCGGGTGAGCGCCGCATCGTCCTGCACGTGAAGACCCAGCTGCCGAGCCTGATCATGGGCTTCAACGTCCCCGGTCTCGCCACCGCCAAGGAGCCGCGCCAGGTCCACGCCCTGCGCCTGATCTCCGCGCTGCTCGATGGCGGCTACAGCGCCCGCCTGCCCAGCCGCCTGGAACGTGGCGAGGAGCTGGTCAGCGGCGCCTCGGCCAACTACGACGGCTACCCGCGCGGCGACAGCCTGTTCATGCTCAGCGCCACGCCCAACGTGCAGAAGGGCAAGACCCTGGAGCAGACCGAAGCCGGCCTGTGGAAGGAGCTGGAAGACCTGAAGAACAACCCGCCGGGCGAGGAGGAACTCAAGCGCGTGCGCGCCCAGGTGATCGCCGGGCTGGTCTACGAGCGCGACTCCATCACCAGCCAGGCCACCACCATCGGCCAGCTGGAAACCGTCGGCCTGTCCTGGAAGCTGATGGACCAGGACCTCGCCGCCCTGGAAGCCGTGACCCCGGCCGACATCCAGGCCGCTGCCAAGACCTTCTTCACCCGCGACCGCCTCAGCGTCGCCCACGTCCTGCCCGAGGAGGCTAGCCATGAGTGAGCGCAACGGCCTGCGATACGGCCTGCTCGGCCTGGCCCTGATCGCCCTGCTGGGCGTCCTGCTGTTCATCGTCGTCGACCGCACCCCGCCGACCCAGGCCGCCGAGGCCGATGAGCCGCCGAAACTCGAATCCATCACCGAACTGGACGGCAAGGCCCCGGCCCGCCGCGACCTGGACATCCAGACCTGGGACACCGCCGAGGGCGCCAAGGTACTCTTCGTCGCCGCCCCCGAGCTGCCGATGTTCGACCTGCGCCTGACCTTCGCCGCCGGCAGCAGCCAGGACGGCGACGCCCCCGGCCTCGCCACCCTGACCAACGCCATGCTCAACGAAGGCGTGAAGGGCAAGGACGTCACCGCCATCGCCCAGGGCTTCGAAGGCCTGGGGGCCGACTTCAGCAACGGCGCCTACCGCGACATGGCCGTGGCCGGCCTGCGCAGCCTGACCGACCCCAAGCTGCGCGACCCGGCCCTGGAACTGTTCACCCAGGTCATCGGCGCGCCTACCTTCCCCGAGGACTCCCTGGCGCGCATCAAGAACCAGATGCTCGCCGGCTTCGAGTACCAGAAGCAGAACCCCGGCAAGCTCGCCGGCCTGGCGCTGTTCGACAAGCTCTACGGCAAGCACCCCTACGCCCACTCCAGCGAAGGTGACGAGAAATCCATCCCCGCCATCGGCGTCGCCCAGCTGCAGGCCTTCCACAAGAAGGCCTACGCCGCCGGCAACGTGGTGATCGCCCTGGTCGGCGACCTCTCCCGCGAGGAAGCCGAAGCCATCGCCAAGCGTGTCTCCGCCGCCCTGCCGAAAGGGCCGAAGCTGGCCAAGGTCGCGACGCCCGAGACGCCCAAGCCGGGCACCACCCACATCGAGTTCCCGTCGGCGCAGACCCACCTGCTGCTGGCCCAGCTCGGCATCGACCGCAACGAGCCCGACTACGCCGCGCTCTACCTGGGCAACCAGATCCTCGGCGGCGGCGGCTTCGGCACCCGGTTGATGGAAGAGGTGCGCGAGAAGCGCGGCCTGACCTACGGCGTCAGTTCCGGCTTCACCGCCATGCAGGTCGCCGGCCCCTTCATGATCGGCCTGCAGACCCGCGCCGAGCTGAGCGACGGCACCCTCAAGCTGGTCAAGGACATCGTCCGCGACTACCTGGCCAAGGGCCCGACGCAGAAGGAACTGGACGACGCCAAGCGCGAACTGGCCGGCAGCTTCCCGCTGTCCACCGCGAGCAACGCCGACATCGTCGGCCAGCTCGGCGCCATCGGCTTCTACGGCCTGCCGCTGACCTACCTGGAAGACTTCATGAAACAGGTGCAGGGGCTCAGTGTCGAACAGGTCAAGGCCGCCATGGACAAGCACCTGAACCCGGACAGCTTCGTCATCGTCACCGCCGGCCCGACCGTTCCCCAAAAGGAGCTGCCGGCGCCGACGGAGAAGCGTTTCAAACCCAGCTTTGGCATCCCGGAGCACTGATGGCCGCACGTTCACCGAAGAAAGCCCCGCCCCCCCACGGGGGCCAGGGCCAGTTGCGCATCATCGGTGGCGAGTGGCGTTCGCGCCGCTTCGCCTTCCCCAACGGCCCGGGCCTGCGCCCGACGCCGGACCGGGTGCGCGAAACCCTGTTCAACTGGCTCGCGCCCTACGTGGAGGGCGCTCGGGTGCTCGACCCCTTCACCGGCAGCGGCGCCCTGTACCTGGAGGCGCTGTCCCGCGGTGCCCAGGAAGCCCTGGCCCTGGACCTGAACCCCGACTCGATCGCCGCCCTGCGCGGCACCCTGGACACCCTCGGCTGCGGCGCCGGCCAACTGCTGCAGGCCGACGCGCTGCGCTACCTGGCCACCCAGACGCCACGCCCCTACGACCTGGTGTTCCTCGACCCGCCCTTCAACCTCAACCTGCTGCAGCCGGCCTGCGCGCTGCTGGAGGAGAACGGCTGGCTGGCCGCCGATGCCTGGATCTACACCGAAAGCGAGAGCGCCCCTTCCACCCTCGGCCTGCCGGGCAACTGGCGCCTGCACCGGGAGAAGAAGGCCAGCACCGTGCACTACGCACTGTGGCATCGACAGGCGTGAGCGACTTCACCCCCGCCTGGTGGCTGCCGGGCCCGCACCTGCAGACCCTCTGGTCGCCCTTCTGCCGCAAACCGCCGCAGCTGGAACGCCGGCGCGAGCGCCTGTGGCTGGAGGACGGCGACTTCCTCGACCTCGACTGGCACGGTCCCCACGACGCCGAGTCGCCGCTGGTGCTGGTGCTCCACGGCCTCACCGGCTCGTCCGCCTCGCTCTACGTGCTCGGCCTGCAGCAGCAACTGGCCGGGCGCGGCTGGTCCAGCGTGGCGATCAACTGGCGCGGCTGCTCGGGCGAGCCCAACCTGCTGCCCCGGGGCTACCACTCCGGCGCCAGCGAAGACCTGGCCGCCACCGTCGAACACCTGCGCCGCGTGCGCCCGCTGGCACCGCTGTTCGCCGTCGGCTATTCGCTGGGCGGCAACGTGCTGCTCAAGTACCTGGGTGAAAGCGGCGAGGCCTGTGCCCTGCGCGGGGCCGTCGCGGTCTCGGTGCCCTTCCGCCTGGACCAGTGCGCCGACCGCATAGGCGCCGGCTTCTCGCGGGTCTACCAGCGCCATTTCATGCGCGAGATGGTCGCCTACGTGCGCGACAAGCAGCGCCTGTTCGCCCACCAGGGCCAGGCCGATCGCCTGTCGGTACTGGAGAAGCTCGGCCCGCTGGACGGTATGCGCACCTTCTGGGATTTCGACGGCCGCATCACCGCCCCCCTGCATGGCTACGCCGACGCCGACGACTACTATCGCCGGGCGTCCAGCCGCTATTTCCTCGGCGACATCCACGTGCCCACATTGCTGATCCAGGCCGCCGACGACCCCTTCGTATTCCGCCACAGCCTCCCCGAGGCCCACGAACTGTCCGCCAGCACGCGCCTGGAACTGCATGAGAAAGGCGGCCATGTCGGTTTCATCGGCGGTACGCCGGGCAAGCCCGACTACTACCTGGAACGGCGCATCCCCCAGTGGCTGGCGGGGCTCGCCCGCTAGCCCTGCACCACCAGGTCGAGGGGCACGTAGAGCTTCTCGTAGAGCGCCGCCACCGCCTCCTGCGCCTCGGCGGCGATGTAGCCCCCCTCCAGCGCCAGCACCTGGTAGATGCCACGGCGCAGCATCTCTTCGTTGAGGTCGCCCGGGTCACCCCGCGTGGTGCAGAGGAAGCGCACCCAGGAGGTCATGATGATCCAGCTGTTGAGGGCCAGGGCCTCGATCTGCGCGTCGTTCATCAGCAGGATGCCGACCTCGACGAAGCCCCGGTAGATGGCCTGGGCATGCCCCAGGCAGCGCTGGGCGAAGACCCGGTAGCGCGCCGCCAGTTCGGCGTCGGATTCCAGCAGGTGCTCGAGGTCGCGGTGCAGGAAGCGGTAGTGCCACATCGCCGCCAGCAACGCCTCCAGGTAGAAGGTCTTGTCCTCCACCGTCAGCGCGCGATCCCCGGGCAGGCGCAGGAAGGCGTCGACCCGTGATTCGTACTCGGCGAACAGCTCGGCGATGATCACCTGCTTGTTACGGAAGTGGTAATAGAGGTTGCCCGGCGACATCCCCAGGTGAGCGGCGATGTGGTTGGTGGTGACGTTGCGCTCCCCCTGGGCATTGAACAGCTCCAGGCTGGATTGCACGATTCGCTCGCGGGTCTTGATACGTGGGGCCATGCGCGGATCGGTCTCACTGCTGCCGGGGAGCCGGCGAGGGTAACAAAACTACACAGAGTCCCGGAACAGAGAGTGCCTCCACAGCGCTCCGCGTTCCGTATCGCACCCTGTTCGTGTGGCCTCCCGGCCCCCTTCACAGGCCGCCTGGAGGCCGGCCCAACTTTCTTTCGGTAGGCAGGGCGAGCCCTGTCGCGCCATGCTATTTGACACACTAGAGCAATTACTCTAAAAATCCAGCACCGGTTTTCAACAATAATTAGAGAGGTGTCGCTCATGGTCGCCGACGTAGCCTATCTGCAGCAGGCCCAGCAGCAGATCAACCAGCTCGAGGAGCTGTTCGCCCGCCAACGTGCCGCCTATGGCGACAACCCGATGCCCAGCGCCGAGCAGCGCATCCAGTGGCTCAAATCCCTGCGTGACCTGATCTTCGACGAGCAGGACGCGCTGATCCGCGCCATCAGCCAGGACTTCAGCAACCGCTCCGCGGACGAAACCCTGCTGGCCGAGATCATGCCCAGCCTGCACGGCATCCACTACGCCAAGAACCGCGTGCGCCGCTGGATGAAGCCCTCGCGCCGCTCCGTCGGCATGGCCTTCCAGCCGGCCTCCGCCAAGGTCATCTACCAGCCCCTGGGCGTGGTCGGCGTGATCGTGCCGTGGAACTACCCGCTGTTCCTCGCCATCGGCCCGCTGGTCGGCGCCCTGGCCGCCGGCAACCGCGTGATGGTGAAGATGAGCGAATCCACCCCCGCCACCTCCCAGCTGTTCAAGACGCTGATGGCGCGCATCTTCCCCGAGGACCTCGTCGCCGTATGCCTGGGGGAAGCCGATGTCGGCGTCGCCTTCTCCAAGCTGCCCTTCGACCACCTGCTGTTCACCGGCGCCACCAGCATCGGCCGCCACGTCATGCGTGCGGCTGCCGAGAACCTGACCCCGGTCACCCTGGAGCTGGGTGGCAAGTCGCCGGCCATCGTCTCCCACGAGGTGCCCCTGGATCACGCCGCCGAGCGCATCGCCTTCGGCAAGACCATGAACGCCGGGCAGACCTGCGTCGCCCCCGACTACGTGCTGGTGCCCAGGGAGCGCGTCGAAGGCTTCGTCGAGGCCTACCGCACTGCGGTGAAGTCCTTCTACCCGCAACTGCAGAACAACCCCGACTACACCGCCATCATCAACGAACGCCAGCTGCAGCGCCTCAACGGCTACCTGCAGGACGCCGAAGCCAAGGGGGCACGCCTGGTGCCGCTGTTCCCCGAGGCCCAGGGCCGCCGCCTGCCGCACACCCTGGTGCTGGACGTGAAGGACGACATGAAACTGATGCAGGACGAGATCTTCGGCCCGCTGCTGCCCATCGTCCCCTACGAGCGGCTGGACCAGGCCTTCGCCTATATCAACCAGCGCCCGCGCCCGCTGGCGCTCTATTACTTCGGCTACGACAAGCGCGAGCAGCAGCGCGTGCTGCACGAAACCCATTCCGGCGGCGTGTGCCTCAACGACACCCTGCTGCACGTGGCCCAGGACGACATGCCCTTCGGCGGCGTCGGCCCCTCGGGCATGGGCCACTACCACGGGCATGAAGGGTTCCTCACCTTCAGCAAGGCCAAGGGCGTGTTCATCAAGCAGCGCTTCAACGCCGCGCGGATGATCTACCCGCCCTACGGCAAATCGATCCAGAAGCTGGTCTACAAGCTGTTCGTGCGCTAACGCCCCCTAAGGATCAGACGGGTACATAACAACAATGACCGAGACCACCCTGAACGCGCCGGGACTTTCCCGGCGCAGCCTGCTCAAAGTCGGCCTGTTCGGCTCTGCCTTCCTCGCCACGGCCGGCGTCACCGCCACCCTCTCCGGCTGCTCCGCCAGCGTCCCGGCCAACGGCCTGGCGATCCTGCGCGACTCCGACCTGCCCTTCCTGCGCGCCCTGATCCCGGTGATGCTCGAGGGCGCGGTCAGTGCCGAGCAGATGCCGCAAGCCGTAGCCGGCACCATCCAGAGCCTGGACTACGCCCTGGACCGACTCTCGCCGGAGATGCTCAAGCTCACCGTGCAGCTCTTCGACGTGCTCGCCCTGCCCATCACCCGGGGGCCGCTGACCGGTGTATGGGGCAGCTGGGAGAACGCCAGCGCCGAGGACGTGCGCAACTTCCTCGATCGCTGGCAGAACAGCTTCATCGGCCTGCTGAAGATGGGGCACGCCTCCCTGCTGCAGCTGGTGATGATGGCCTGGTACAGCAGGCAGGAAGCCTGGGCGCATTGCGGTTACCCCGGTCCGCCGACCGTCTGAGCGCGCGCCCCCACAACGACAAGAAACACCACTCGACCAGGCGCCGGCGACGACCGGCCGCTTTCGGCGAGAGCGAGGATTGACTGATGCCCGTACCCGATCTGTTCGCCGACGGCATGGCCCGCGGCTGGAAGACCCACAATGGCTCGCGACTCGAGCAGGACCTGACCCTGGAGGCCGACGTCGCCATCGTCGGCTCGGGGGCGGGCGGCGGCACCACCGCCGAGATACTCAGCGCCGCCGGCTACAAGGTGCTGATCATCGAAGAAGGCCCGCTCAAGACCAGCAGCGACTTCAAGATGCAGGAAGCCGAGGCCTACCCGAGCCTCTACCAGGAAGGCATCGGCCGCATGACCAAGGACGGCGCGGTGACCGTCCTCCAGGGCCGCGCCGTGGGCGGCACCACCCTGATCAACTGGACCTCCAGCTTCCGCACCCCCGACCCGACCCTGGAACACTGGGCCAGGGAGCACGGCGTCAAGGGCCACAGCCCGGCCGAGATGGCCCCCTGGTTCGAGAAGATGGAACAGCGCCTCGGCGTCGCGCCCTGGGCCATTCCGCCGAACCCCAACAACGACGTGTTGCGCAGCGGCTGCGAGAAGCTCGGCCTGCACTGGAAGGTCATCCCGCGCAACGTGCGCGGCTGCTGGAACCTCGGCTACTGCGGCATGGGCTGCCCGACCAACGCCAAGCAGTCGATGCTGGTCACCACCATCCCCGCCACCCTCGACAAGGGCGGCGAGCTGCTCTATCTCGCCCGCGCCCATCGCCTGCTGATCGACGGCGACAAAGTCACCGGCATCGAATGCCAGGGCATGGACGAGCGCTGCGTGGCGCCCACCGGCCGCACCATCACCGTCAAGGCGCGGCACTACGTGCTCTCCGGTGGCGGCATCAACACCCCCGGCCTGCTGCTGCGCTCCGACGCGCCCGACCCGCACGGCCGCACCGGCAAGCGCACCTTCCTGCACCTGGTGAACTTCTCCGCCGCGCAGTTCGAGCAGGTGATCAACCCCTTCTACGGCGCGCCGCAGTCCATCTATTCCGACCACTACCAGTGGGACGACGGCACCACCGGGCGCATGTCCTACAAGCTCGAAGTGCCGCCGCTGCAGCCCGCGCTCACCGCCACCCTGCTCGGCCGCTTCGGCATCGACAACGCCCTGCGCATGGAGCAGTTGCCGCACACCAACGTGATGCTCGCTCTGCTGCGTGACGGCTTCCACCCGGACAGCGCCGAAGGCACGGTGGAACTGCGCGGCGACGGCAGCCCGGTGCTCGACTACCGCATGACCGACTACACCTGGGACGGCGTGCGTCGCGCCTTCCAGGTGATGGCCGAGATCCAGTTCGCCGCCGGGGCCAAGGCCGTGCTGCCGCTGCATGCCGACGCCGGCTACGTGAAGACCGCCGCCGAGGCGCGCACGCTGATCGATGGCCTGTCGCTCGAGCTGTACCGCACCCGCCTGGGCAGCGCCCACGTGATGGGCGGTTGCGCCATGGGCGAGGACCCGAAGCAGGCGGTCACCGACAGCCTCGGTCGTCACCACCAGTTGGCCAACCTGTCGATCCACGATGGTTCGCTGTTCCCCACCAGCATCGGCGCCAACCCGCAGCTGTCGGTCTACGGGCTGACCGCGCAGCTCTCCACCGCCCTCGCCGAGCGCCTCAAGAGCGCCTGAGCGGGATAAACCGGCATGCTCCGGCGTCTTGGCCGCCGGGGCATGCTGCGCTACCATCCGATTCCCTTACGGACCCCTGCCAGGACGCAGCGATGAACCGAGTGTTGTATCCGGGCACCTTCGACCCGATCACCAAAGGCCACGGCGATCTGATCGAACGTGCCTCCCGCCTGTTCGACACCGTGATCATCGCGGTAGCCGCCAGCCCCAAGAAGAACCCCCTGTTCTCCCTGGAGCAACGCGTCGAGCTGGCCCGGGAAGTCACCAAGCACCTGCCCAACGTCGAGGTGGTGGGCTTCTCCACCCTGCTGGCGCACTTCGTCAAGGAGCAGAAGGCCAATGTCTTCCTCCGTGGCCTGCGCGCCGTTTCCGACTTCGAGTACGAGTTCCAGCTGGCCAACATGAACCGCCAGCTGGCACCGGACGTGGAGAGCATGTTCCTCACCCCGTCGGAGCGGTACTCCTTCATCTCCTCCACCCTGGTGCGCGAAATAGCGGCCCTGGGCGGAGACATCACCCAGTTCGTCCACCCTGCGGTGGCCGAGGCCCTGGCCGAGCGCTTCAAGCGCTGAGCCCCGCGATACGGCGGTCGGCGCGCGCAAAAGGTGCGCCGACCGCGCCATTCCGGCACAATTCCGCCATTGTCTGCTGAGCACCGCCGCCGCACGGCGACGGTAGGAGTTGTTCCATGTCCCTCAAGATCACCGACGACTGCATCAACTGCGACGTCTGCGAACCCGAGTGCCCCAACGGCGCCATCTCCCAGGGCGAGGAGATCTACGTCATCGACCCCAACCTGTGCACCGAGTGCGTCGGCCACTACGACGAACCGCAGTGCCAGCAGGTCTGCCCGGTGGACTGCATTCCCCTCGACGACGCCCGTGTCGAAACCCGCGAGCAGTTGATGGACAAGTACCTGAAGCTCACGGGCAAGGCCTGACGCCATGGGCCGCCAGCTGCGTGACACGGCCTGGCGTCCCGCCCTGCTCGCGGCGCTGCTGCTGTTCAGCGTCGCACTGCGGGCGGCGCCCCCCGACCAGGCCGCCGTAGCCAGCGCCCAGCCCTCGGCCACGGTCGCCGGTCTGGAAACCCTGGCCATGGGCGGCAACGCCTTCGACGCCGCGGTGGCCATCAGCGCCGCCCTGGCAGTGGCCGAGCCCCACGGCTCGGGCCTGGGCGGCGGCGGTTTCTTCCTCCTGCGCAAGGCCGGCGACAAGCAGCCCACCTACCTGTTCCTCGACGCCCGCGAACGCGCGCCGCTGGCCGCGCGCCCGGATCTCTACCTGCGCGATGGCAAGGTACAGCCGCAGCTGTCCATCAACGGCCCGCTGGCCGCCGCCATTCCCGGCCTGCCCGCCGCGCTGGTGGACCTGGCCCAGCACCACGGCCGCCTGCCCCTCGCTGATTCCCTGGCCCCGGCCATCCGCCTGGCCCGCGACGGCATCTCGGTCGATCGCGTGTACATCGAGCGCGCCGGCTTCCGCATCGCGGCGATGCGCGACGACCCCGAGACGGCGCGCATCTTCCTCGACGACAAGGGCGAGGTGCCCGATGAGTTCAGCCTGCTGCACCAGCCCGACCTGGCCCGCACCCTGGAGCGCATCGCCCGCTACGGCAAGGCCGGCTTCTATGCCGGCGAGACCGCCGCCAGGCTGGTCAAGGGCGTGCGCGATGCCGGCGGCATCTGGACCCAGCAGGACCTGGACAGCTACCGCGTGGTGGAACGCCAGCCGCTGCGCTACGCCCTGGCCGACGGCCGCGAGCTGATCAGCGCACCGCCGCCCTCGGCCGGCGGCGTGGCCCTGGCCCAGAGCCTGGCGATGTTGCAGCAGCTGCCCTGGCGCGAGGGCGACAAACTGCAGCGCACCCACTACGTGGTCGAGGCGCTGCGCCGTGCCTACCGTGACCGTGGCCTGCTGGGCGACCCCGACTTCATCGCCAACCCGGTGAGCCAACTGCTCGCACCGGACTACCTGAAGGGCCTGGCCGCCGGCATCGACCCGCAGCGAGCCACCCCCAGCGCCAGCCTGCCGCCGGCTCCCGCGTGGCGCGAAGGCGACCACACCACCCACTTCGCGGTGATCGACAAGGACGGCAACGCCGTCGCCGCCACGCTGTCGGTGAACCTGCCCTTCGGCGCCGCCTTCGTCGCCCCGGGCACCGGCGTGCTGCTCAACGACGAGATGGACGACTTCGCCGCCGATACCCAGGGTGCCAACGCCTACGGCCTGGCCGGCAGCCAGGCCAACGCGGTGGCCGCCGGCAAGCGCCCGCTGTCGAGCATGAGCCCCACCTTCATCGAGAGCGCCAAGGAATTCACCGCCTTCGGCACCCCGGGCGGCAGCCGCATCCCGAGCATGGTGCTGCTGTCGATACTGGAATACCTCGACGGCCAGCCCGTCGCCCGCTGGCCGGCGGTGCCGCGCTACCACCACCAGTACCTGCCCGACGTCATCGAGCACGAGCCGAGCACCTTCAGCGACGCCGAGATCGCCGCGCTGCAAGCGCGTGGCTACAGCCTGAAACGCGTCGAGCGCGGCTACGGCAACCAGCAGGTGCTGTTCTGGGACAAGGACGGCGGCCGCATCGAAGCCGCCAGCGACCCACGCGGCGTGGGCCTGGCCAAGACGCTGGAAAAGGAGCAGCGCTGAGCCTCACGGCTCAGGGCAGCTCGATCAGCCCCTCTTCCTCTTCCGCCGACGCTCCTGCGCGCAGCAAGCCTTGGCGCTGGCCGATCATCAGCACATTGCGCAAGCTCTGGATGATGCGGCTGGCATAGCCCAGGTCGTTCATCAGCGAGCTCATCTGCAGGCCATCCAGCTGA
The DNA here is from genome assembly GCF_003234055.1 of Pseudomonas sp. 57B-090624. Lineage (NCBI taxonomy): Bacteria > Pseudomonadati > Pseudomonadota > Gammaproteobacteria > Pseudomonadales > Pseudomonadaceae > Pseudomonas > Pseudomonas sp. 57B-090624. The sequence goes on along the minus strand of NZ_QKRU01000101.1, from coordinate 6,537 downwards.
CCACTGCGCACAGCGGCGAACAGGCGGTTGCGGAACTCGCCATCGAAGTCCGCGGCCTTCTCGTCGAGCCATTGCAGGTGTTGTGACCAGACCTCGTCCGGCAATTGCGAACGGCTCAGCTCGCGCATCTGGTGCAAGGTCGCCAGCAGGTGGCGGCGCAGCTCCACGTAGGCATCCCGCGTCGCCGACGGCCCACCCTCCAGGTAATGGCCGAGGTTCTTCTGCAGGTGCTTGGCATCCTTCACCGCATCCACCAGTTGCAGCGCCGTCACCTGGCAACTGACCCAGAACTGCTGGTGCGCCTCGTCCAGCGTCACTTCCAGGCGCCCCATGAAGCTCAGCAGGTCGCCGTAAACGCCCTTGATGTGGCGCTGGTAGAGCGTCTCGGCATCCAGGTGATGGCGCACGGGCGGTGCCTGCAGCGCGGCCTCGTCGGGGTGGTCCTTGCCCAGCAGGTCCACCGGCAGGAACAGCGCATGGCAGATCACCTCCAGGCTCAGGCGCCCGAGGTGGCGCAGCTCCTGCACCACCGCGCTGGCCGCCGCGTCGGCCGAATCCAGGGCGCGCTCGCTGAGATAGCGCGCGCGGACCCGCTCCGGCTCCGCCGGCCCCGCCGCCAGCTCGGTGATCAGCACCTGGGGCTCGCTGCGTTCGGGCAGCCAGCGCACCAGCAGGGTCGCGAGGCCCGCCTGCCAGGGCCAGAACAGCGCCACGCCGAAGGCATTGAACAGGGTATGGAACATGGCCAGCTGGATCAGCGGGTTGTCCGCCAGGCCCACCGGCTCCGCCAGGGCATGCACCAGCCAGGTCAGGGGCCCGAGCAGAGCGAAAGCGAGTACCCCGGTAACGATGTTGAACAGCACATGGGCCAAGGCCAGCCGCTGGCCGCTGCGGTTGCCACCGAGGGAGCCAACGAAGGCCGTGGTGACGCTGCTGCCGACATTCGAGCCGATAGCGATCGCCAGGCTCTGCCCCAGCTCCAGCTGGCCGCTGGCAAGCGCCGCGAGGGTCAGCATCAGGGCGGCGTGGCTGGATTGCAGCACCACGGTCACCAGCATCCCCACCGCCACGAACAGCAGGCTGCCGAGCAGGCCATCGACCTGCAGGCCGGTCATGTCGAAGCCATCATCGAAGGCGGAGAAGCCGTCCTTGATCTGGTCGATGCCGAGGAACACGAAGGCGATGCCCAGCACGATGCGCCCGGCCGCCTTGCTGCGCGGGCCGATGAAGCCGGCCAGCACGCCGAACACCAGCAGGGGCAGCGCCAGGGGCGAGAGGCTGAGATTCTGCCCCGCCATGGCCAGCAGCCAGATGCCGCTGGTGGCCCCGAGGTTGGCGCCGAAGAGGATGGCGATGCCACCGGCCAGCTGGATCAGCCCGGTACTGATGAAGGCGATGGTGAGCAGCGAGACCAGGGTACTGGACTGCAGCAGCAACGTGCCGCAGACACCGAACATCAGGCCCTTGAACGGCGTCGAGGTGCTGCGCCCCAGCAACTGCTCGAGCTTGCTGCCGGCCAGGTCGCGCAGCCCTTCCTCCAGGCACTGCATGCCGAAGAGGAACAGCGCCAGGCCCGCGCAGAGCTGCAGCCAGCCGGCACTCATCCAGAAGCTGCCGGCAAGCCCGACGGCCGCCAGCACCAGCAGTGCGACAACTGGAAAACCCTTCACCTCATCCGTCTCCCTGGCAGGCGCCGAACAGGGCGCCATAAATGCAAACGGCCCCTTGCTCATCGCTGGGCAAGGGGCCGTCTCCGGCTCGATGAGCCGAGAATAGCGCGATCAGTCTTTCTGGTAACCGCTGCTGGTGCAGCCCAGGCAACGCACGAAGGCTTCCTTGCCCGGATCGACCACGAGGGCCTTGCCGGCGGCGCCGACATTGCCGCCCAGGGCGCTGAAGGGCAGGCTCACCACGAACAGGCCGGCACCGACGACGGTGGCACCGATGAGCAGCGGACGGGCGATCAGCAGGTCGCCGACCATGGAATAAGCGGGCGGAGCGTCGGCGGTGTACATCGGGTCGCCGCTGGTGTTCTGCTGCACCACCTCAGCCTGCGCCTGCAGCGCCATGAGGCCAGTGGTCAGCGCCAAGACAGCAGCGGAAGTGCGGAACAGGTTCATGATGCAATCCTTCGGCTATTAGAGGAGTAATGCGGCTAACTATAACAGTGCCCGCGCGCTTTTCAGCGTGACGGCCTTCAATCGCCGTTAAAAGCGTAGTCGGGTTTTTTCGGCTCGTACGGCAGGTAGAACGCCAGCAGGCGGCGCAGATCGGCCGCAGCATCGCCGGTGGTCCGGAACGGCTCGCCGATGACGATGCGCCGGTTGCGGTAGTCCAGTGCCGCCGGCACCACCGGGACGTCGGCGCCACGGGCGATGTGGTAGAAGCCCATCTTCCAGCGCTCCACCCGTTTGCGCGTGCCCTCCGGCGACAGCACGAGGATGAACTCGCGGTTCTCGCGAAAGGCCTGAACGGCCTGTTCGACCTGGTTGAGCTTGAGGTGGCGCTGGATGGGAATGCCGCCCCAGCGCTCCATCAGCCCGGCGAAAGGCCAGCGGAAGATGCTGTGCTTGCCGAACCAGCGGGCGTTCAGGCGGAGGATGAACTTGGCCGCGATGAACAGCACGAAGTCCCAGTTGGACGTGTGGTGCGCGCCGATCACCACGAACTTGTCGAGGGGCGGCAGCTGCCCCTCGATGCGCCAGCCAAGCAGTTTGAACACGCCATGGCCGATGGCTTGCGCAACCGCGTTGCGGGGCAGGTAGTTGCCGGACATCCGTCACCTCTTCTTATTGTTCTCGGCATCTCTCGAGGACCACGGCGGCGGGCCGACAAGGCCGCGCCGGCCTAGCGCTGGCAGCGCGGGCAGTAGACGCTCGCCCGCTGCCCCAGCTTCACCTCGCGCAGGGTGGAACCACAGACCTTGCAGAACTCGCCGCCGCGCCCATAGGCGAACAGCTCTTGCTGGAAATAGCCCGGCTGGCCGTCGCCGCCGACGAAGTCGCGCAGCGTGGTGCCCCCACGCTCGATGGCGTGGGCGAGGATGCGCTTGATCTCCTCGGCGAGCTTCAGGTAGCGCGCCCGCGACACGCTTCCCGCCTCGCGGCGCGGGTCGATCCCGGCGGCGAACAAGGCTTCGGTGGCGTAGATGTTGCCCACGCCCACCACCACGGCGTTGTCCATGATGAACGGCTTGACCGCCATGCTGCGCCCACGGGAGAGCTGGTACAGGCGCTCACCGTCGAACAGGTCCGTCAACGGCTCGGGACCGAGGTTGCGCAGCAGTTCGTGGTTGTGCGGGTCGAGGCTCCAGAGCAGGGCGCCGAAGCGGCGCGGGTCGGTGTAGCGCAGCGCCAGGCCCGACTCCAGCTCGATATCCACGTGCTCGTGCTTGGCCGCCACCGTCCCCGTCTCCACCAGGCGCAGGTTGCCGGACATGCCCAGGTGGCTGATCAGCGTGCCCGCCTCGGCCTGCAACAGCAGGTACTTGGCGCGGCGTTCGACGACCACGAAGCGCTGGCCGGAGAGGCGCACGTCCAGGTCCTCGGGGATGGGCCAGCGCAGGCGGCGCTCACGCACCACCACGCGGCTCACGCGCTGGCCCTCGAGGTAGGGCGCGATGCCCCGCCGCGTGGTTTCGACTTCAGGTAGTTCAGGCATGGATATCTCGACGTACAGCGTCGCGGGCGATCAGTGGGCGCCCAGTTCGCGGATGCTTTCCTTGAGGTTCTCGAAGTCGTACTCCGAAAGGCCGACGTAGTCGAGCACCAGCGCCCTGACGCTGTTCCACTCGTGGTCATCGGCCTGGTTGCCCAGCACCAGGTGCGAGGCACAGACGTGCTCGGCCATCTTCAGGATCGCCAGCAGCGTCTTCAGCGGCGCATCGCGCCCGGAGTCATCGCTGAAGATCGACAGCGCGTTGTGGTGGTTGGCGATGGCCTCGCAGAGGTGCTCCGGCAGGCGCCAGGAGCGCGCGGTGAAGTAGCCCACCACCGCATGGTTGGTGTTGAGCAGGCGGTTCTCGGTGTCGACGATGCGGCGCTCGGCATTGGCACTGGCATAGGCCTCCTCCAGCACCGTCATGTAGTCCGGGAAGCGCTTGAGCATCAGCGGGATGCCGCAGTTGTGGAACAGCCCCAGCGCGTAGGCCTCGTCCGCCTGCTGGTGGCCGATGCGCTTGGCCAGGGTCAGGCAGGTCATGGCCACGTCCTGGGCGGTGTCCCAGAAGCGGTTGAGGGTGACGATGGTCTCGTCGGTCATCTCGCCCTTGATCGACTGCGCGTTGATCAGGTTGATCACCGTGTTGCAGCCCAGCAGGTTGACCGCCTGCTGGATCGAGGCAATGCGGTTGGTCAGCCCGTAGAACGGCGAGTTGACGATCTTCAGCAGTGCGCCCGACAGGCCCGGGTCCTGGCTGATGAGCTTGGCGATGGTGCGCAGGTCCGGGCTGGGCATGACCTGCTCCATCTGCAGGTCGACCATGATCTGCGGCTGGGGCGGCACGCTGATGCCCTGGAGGAAATGGCGAATCTGTTCTGCAGAGAGTTCTTGGGCCATGACAGCGGGACTGAGGCGGGGAATTGGGATGACAGTCTAACTCCAGCCACTGGTGAACAGGCCATCGATTTAGCTGAACTTTCGCCTAACGGTCGCCTCGGAAACTGAACACCCACAACGACGGGAGACCCCCAATGAGCCAGTCCATCAAGGGCAAGCGCGTGGCCCTGCTGGTGACCGACGGTTTCGAGCAGGTCGAGCTGACCGGGCCGAAGAAGGCCCTCGAAGACGCCGGCGCCATCGCCGAGATCGTCTCCGCCAGCACCGGCAAGGTCACCGGCTGGAACCACACCACCCCGGCCGACAGCTTCGCCGTCGACCGCACCTTCGACACCGCCCGCATCGAGGACTACGACGCCCTGGTGCTGCCCGGCGGCGTGGTCAACGCCGACACCATCCGCCTGGACGAGATGGCCCAGGAACTGGTGCGCGACGCCGCCCGAGCCAACAAGCCCATCGCGGTCATCTGCCACGGCGCCTGGCTGCTGGCCAGCGCCGACCTGGTCAAGGGCAAGACCCTGACCAGCTGGCCGTCCCTCACCGACGACCTGAAGAACGCCGGCGCCAACTGGGTGGACGAGGAAGTGGTGGTCGACGGCAAGCTGATCAGCAGCCGCAAGCCCGACGACATCCCGGCCTTCAACCGCAAGCTGATCGAAGCCCTCGCGGCCTGAGCACGAGCGCCCGCCGGTAGCAGGATCGGCGGGCGCCTTCGGTTATAATCCCGCTCTTTTTTCCGGAGAGCGACCCATGTCCCTGCCCAGCCTGCGCCTCAAAGCCAACGCCGATCGACGCCTGCGCGCCGGCCACCTGTGGGTCTACAGCAACGAGATCGACGTGGTCGCCACTCCGCTGAACGCCTTCCAGCCCGGCGACCAGGCCATCCTCGAAGCCGCCGGCGGCAAGCCCCTGGGCGTGGTCGCACTGAGCCCGAACAACCTGATCTGCGCGCGCCTGGTGTCCCGCGACACCAAGCACAGCCTCGACAAGTCGCTGCTGGTGCACCGCCTCAACGTGGCCCTGAGCCTGCGCGAGCGCCTGTTCGACAAGCCCTACTACCGCCTGGTCTATGGCGACTCCGACCTGCTCCCCGGCCTGGTGGTGGACCGTTTCGGCGACCACATCGTGGTCCAACTGGCCTCCGCCGCCATGGAGCGCAACAAGGACGCCGTGCTGGATGCCCTGGTGCAGGTGCTCAAGCCCCGTGGCGTGCTGTGGAAGAACGACTCCGCCGCCCGTGACGCCGAGGGCCTGGAGCGCTACGTGGACACCGCCTTCGGCGTGGTGCCCGAGTGGGTCGCCCTGGAAGAGAACGGTGTGAAGTTCGAAGCCCCGGTGCTGGAAGGCCAGAAGACCGGCTGGTTCTACGACCACCGCATGAACCGCGCCCGCCTGGCGCCCTACGTCAAGGGCAAGCGCGTGCTCGACCTGTTCAGCTACATCGGCGGCTGGGGCGTGCAGGCCGCGGCCTTCGGCGCCAGTGAAGTGTTCTGCGTCGACGCCTCCGGCTTCGCCCTCGACGGCGTCGAGCGCAACGCCATCCTCAACGGGGTGGCGGAGCAGGTCACCTGCGTGGAAGGCGACGTGTTCGAAGCCCTGAAGGAGCTGAAGGCCGCCGAAGAGCGCTTCGACGTGGTCGTGGCCGACCCGCCCGCCTTCATCAAGCGCAAGAAGGACCTGAAGAACGGCGAGGCCGCCTACCGCCGCCTCAACGAACAGGCCATGCGCCTGCTCAACAAGGACGGCATCCTGGTCAGCGCCTCCTGCTCCATGCACCTGCCCGAGGACGACCTGCAGAACATCCTGCTCGGCAGCGCCCGCCACCTGGACCGCAACATCCAGCTGCTGGAACGCGGCGGCCAGGGCCCGGACCACCCGGTGCACCCGGCGATCCCGGAAACCCGCTACATCAAGAGCATCACCTGCCGCCTGCTGCCCAACAGCTGAGGGTCCGACGGCGCCCCGGCCGCAGCGTCGGGG